>JAMBLH010000287.1 GCA_023336875.1 Actinomycetes bacterium | reverse complement strand
TGCGAGCCTCGGGCATGTCCGCTCGCGAACTGCGGAGGCACTATCTCAGCTATGGGCTGTGGATCGGCACCGTCGGAGCGATAATCGGGGTGATACTAGGGGCCGTCGCCGGGTCTCTCATGACTCGCATGTACACGGATCTACTGGACATACCAGACACCGTCGTCGTGATCCGACCGTTCACGATCATCATCGGCATCCTGTTCGGCGTCATCGCAGGCGCGCTGTCGGCCCTGGTCCCCGCACGAGCGGCATACAAGATCGCGCCAGCCGAGGCGATGAGAGGTACAACACCACAGGTGACGGGTAAGAAGAGTTCCTTGGAGAAGGCGATCCCCATGATATCGAAGCTGCCTGTCCGGACACGCATGACGCTCAGAGGAATAGGCAGATCGAAGCGGAGAAGCCTGTCGACAGTCCTGGGAGTTGTGCTCGCGCTCATCCTGATACTTGCGTCGGTTGGAATGATGGACAGCATCATCGGCATGGTCAATAAGCAGTTCAACGAGATCGCGCTTCAGGATGCATCGGTAGTCGCCTCGGAACCTGTGACAACAGATCTGCTCTCGGCCATCAGCTCGGTGCAAGGCGTGACGCGAGCCGAACCGGTGGCAGGCTTCAGCGCTTCGATCACCCATAACGGAGACACCTTGGCGACCAGTCTCCATGGGTACGAGAACGACACGCAAATGCATGGGTGGACAACGTCATCGGGGAGTCTCCCCTCCGAAGGCATCGTTGCCGGAAGGAGTATTGCTGACAAGCTCGGTGTGTCCGTCGGCGACCTGCTCAGCATCAATCTGCCAACCCACGATGTCACCATTGTGTTGGAACTCGTCGACTTCGTTGACGAGCCGCTCGGAATCCCCCTCTATGGACGGATGGATGTGATCACAGAAGCGCTGAGCAATGCGGGGATCAGTGATCCCGAAGCACTCATGGCCGCGCCGACCGTCACCACAGTTATGACGCTATTCGATCCCACACTGAGTAGATCTACAACCATTGCAGCGATAGAGCAGCTGCCTGGCGTTCTTGCCGTACAGGACGCACGGACACTCTATGAGATGGTCCAACAATTCCTTGCGTTGTTCTACATGTTCGTTGGGATCATGCTCGTCTTCGGTGGCCTGATGGCCTTCTCCCTGATGTTCAACACCATCTCGGTGAACATCGCGGAGCGTTCGACAGAATTCGCAACGCTCAAAGCGAACGGGATGGCAGACAGAGAAATCGCTTGGATGGTTGTGAGCGAAAACATGCTACTCACAGCTATCGGGATCATCCCCGGAGTTCTCCTCGGGATCGGGATATCCGCTGTGTTCCTGTCATCGTTCAACAACGACTCGTTCACCTTCGAACTAACGATCCAGCCCGTGACAATCGCCGTGGCGATCGCCGTCATGTTCGGCGTAGCGATGCTCTCGCTGATCCCCGGCATCAGGTCGATAAAGCGGCTCAACATCGCCAGGGTTGTGCGCGAACGAGCGGTCTAGCTGATGCGGCTGAGCTTCCTGCGTTCCTTCTCCGTTGTGCCGCCCCACACGCCGAAGCGTTCGTTTGTCGCAAGAGCGTGATCGAGGCAGTCCTCGCGCACGGGGCAGATGCCGCAGATCAGGAGTGCGCTGGCCTCTTCGGCCTTCGACTGGGGAAAGAACGCCATCCCCTGCTCATCCTTGCACGCCGCATACACAGCCCAGGGCCGTTCGTTCAGGATCGGGGCATCGAATATGTTGAATTCCAAAGTGTCGTCCATCGTGTTCATGACGGGCGTACCTCGTTTCTCGTAGTTGGTACGATTCTATGACGCTCATCACATCGAATAGGTTCCCGTGGAGCTCACCGTCCGATCGGGACGCCTCTAGAATGATGAGCCACGAATCCGCTGGAGGGCCACCCTGTTCCGCTTCCAACAAGCTGCACACCCGCGCCAATGATTCGGGAACTCCACTGGGCAGGCATCGCATTTGGTACAGCCACGGGACTGATCACCTCCTACATCCTGTTCGTGATCAGTGGCCCTCTTGGCGGAAACATCCTCGTACAGCTGTTGATCCAGCTGCTTGGCTTCATTGCCGCGGGCTACGTTGCAGGTCGCTTCTCGTTGGCCCACGCTGTCATGGCGGGTCGGATTGCATCGCTGCTGCTGTTCTTCTTCATTGCGGCACTCACCATCGCAGCTGGCGCGGACGCAAACCTTTTCGGTCTCGCCCTCCTCGGCGTGCTTGCAATCGGCGGCGGAGCTGCTGGTGCGACATGGGCGGAGACACGAACAACCAGCTGAGGCACGGGAACCCGTCCATTCCGCTAGCGTTCGTCCTGCGAGTCGGCAGGGCGATCGCGGCCGTTGCGACGGCCGAGGAAAGTCCGGACTCCACAGGGCATGACGCTGGGTAACACCCAGGCGGGGAGACCCGATGGATAGTGCAACAGAGAGCAGACCGCCGATGGAGCGAACTCTTTGAGTTCGTTGGCGGAACCTCCGGTTCCGCTCGCGGATTCGCGGTGAACGTTCACAGGCAAGGGTGAAACGGTGGGGTAAGAGCCCACCAGCGATTCGGGTGACCGGGTCGGCTAGGTAAACCCCGTCAGGAGCAAGACCGAGCAGGGATAGGGCTGCCCGCCCGCTACATCCCGGGTAGGTCGCTTGAGGCCGTGCGGTAACGCCGGTCCCAGATAGATGATCGTCCACGACAGGATCCGGCTTACATGCCGACTCGCATTTGTCAGACGTCGGCAATGAAGGTGGAGGACCGGATTGGTCCTCCACCTTCTCCGACTGTCTGCGCTTTTTGTCCGCGGCTACTCGCCGGCCTCCTCGGCAACTGACTCCTCGACAACCTGCCCGTCATCGGCATCGTCGACGCCGTCATCTCCATCACCACTTGGCACCGTGATCTTGTAGGCACCCCAGCCAACGATCCCTCCGACCAGTGGGCCAACCATGTAGAGCAATAGATTGGTGAAGTCGCCAGCTGCGACCGCGGAACCGATTGACCGCCCAGGGTTGAACGAGCCGCCGGTGAACCCACCGAACGCGATCATGATTGCAGCCAGCGCAAGCCCAATGCCGATGAAAGATGTTGAGCCCACCACCTCGCTCTTCGTGACCCGCATAATCACCCCCACCAGAAGCGCTGTTCCCAGAGTTTCCAGAAGGATCGTGTCGAGATCCGTGACACCGGTCGCCGGGTTCGTCACCGTCAAGGCAGCTGCTTGCGTACCGAAAGCCCACACGATCGTGTAACCCGCCAGCACGAAACCGATGATCTGCGCTACCACATAGGTTGCGAACGTGGCCACGCCCACTCGTCCATCGAGCAACGCTGCAAGGCTCACTGCCGGGTTGTAGTGACCGCCGGACACCTCACCGAACATGTACAAGGCAACCAGAAGACCAAGACCGAAGCCGAGTGGAATCACAAAAGACCTCTCAGCGCCGAGCGCTGTCGAAACGATCGCAAATCCGCCGATTGCCAACAGAACGTATGAACCGAACAACTCGGCGAGCAGTTTCTTGATGTCTTCCATGCATTCCTCCGCGTTCGTCTTCTGGACCGCATGACTATGACAGCAAGCGGCAAGTTTCCCAAGGTCTTCGCGGGAGATTGCCATGTTCGCAGCGATGCTCCAGATGACGAGCTTGATGCGTCTTCAGGCTCAGTCCGCTCCGTGAAGCAAGAGACGATTGCGGCAACTTGGCAATTCTCTCAACTTTCGCGGCGGCGGTCGTTAATAACCCCGCTGATCGGGCCGAACCGAGGCTAGATTTCGATGAGCGAACTCACGACGTCGCAGCGACCAACTCCTCCTGGGTCAGTGCGGCCAACCGGGCAACTTCATCTGCGTCCACTCCAATTGCCTCAGCGACGCGAATCCCGAATTCAGGATGTACTCGATGGAACAGAGCGCACTGACGCAGTTGCAGTCGCTTCTGGGCTCCGCCCAGATGGCCGGAGACGTTCGCAATGAGATGGTCCCTATCCGTATCATCCATTACGTCGGCGAACAACGCTCGAGGCTGTTCGTAGTCATCGTTCGGATGCGGATACTCGTACCGGCCGGTCATCCCCGTGACCGCGAGGCCGGGCTCTGCGCCGCTCTCATCTGGAATCGGTCCGTCGAAGGTGTTCGGGTAGTAGTTGGGATTTCCACCGAAGTTTCCGTCGACCCTCATGGATCCGTCTCTCTCGTACGTCCGGGGCACGGTGCCCTTCGGTTGGTTGACAGGGATCAGCGAATAGTTCGTCCCCAATCGATGCCGATGCGTGTCAGGGTATGAGAAAAGGCGGCCCTGAAGCATCTTGTCCGGAGATGCAGCGACCCCAGGGACGAACGATCCAGGGCTGAACGCGGCCTGCTCCACATCCGCGAAATAGTTCTCGGGGTTCCGATTGAGCACCATCTTGCCGAACGGTATCAGCGGATAATCCGAGTGCGGCCAGACCTTCGTGACGTCGAAGGGGTCATACCGATAATTTGCAGCATCGGCCTCGTTCATGATCTGGACGTTCACGGTCCATGACGGATCGTTGTCACTCGCAATGGCTGCGTACAGGTCACGAGTGGCGCTATCGGGATCGCTGGCTGCCAGCTCCGCGGCCTCCGGTCCGGTGAGCGACTCGTTTCCCTGATCGGTCTTGAAATGGAGTTTGACCCAGTAACGGTTTGTGTCCGTATACCAGAGATAGGTATGGCTGGAGTAGCCGTTCATGTAACGATATGACTTCGGCGTTCCCCGATCCGAGAAAAGAATCGTCACCTGATGCAATGACTCAGGTGTCAACGATAGAAAGTCCCAGAACATGTCCGGATCTTTGAGATTTGTCGCCGGGTTGCGCTTTTGGGTATGGATGAAGTCGGGAAACTTGAGCGGGTCCCTGATGAAGAAGACCGGCGTGTTGTTGCCGACCATTTCATAGTTTCCGTCCTCCGTGTAGAACTTCAACGCGAACCCACGCGGATCGCGATCCGAATCCGCTGAGCCCTTCTCACCACCTACCGTCGAGAAGCGGGCAAAGATGTCGGTTCTCTTGCCCACCTCTGATAAAAACGATGCTTTCGTGTACAGAGACACATCCGCCGTGACCTCGAAGTAGCCGTATGCGCCAGCACCCTTGGCATGGACAACGCGCTCGGGAATTCGCTCTCGATCGAAATGCGCCAGCTTGTCAATCAGATGAGTGTCCTCGATAAGCGCCGGACCATCGACTCCAGCCGTTGCTGTGTGCTGATCGTCGACAACTGGGCGTCCAAAGCTGTTTGTCATCTTGTCGGACATAGATCCTCCTCTAGCAAGAAAGCCTGCGAAACGGTTTGTTCCTTGGCCTAGATTAGTTTCAACGCATTGCCAATGCCGTCGATCGATATGTACCCGACGTCGGACCGGGTACCCGTGGCACGGCACGTACCTGGCCCCAATGGCTTGGAAAGGTGCCTCAGCTCGTCGCATCCTCGTGTTGGTGGCAGAGACTGGTATGCCGATGGCCAATAGCTCCTCTAGGCTGGATGGACCGACCCCTGGAGAGTCCCTTGACACAGCTTGCGTACTTCGCTGGCCATGAACAGTTCCAACCCGAGACCCTCGTTGAACACGCTGTGCTCGCGGAGAAGGCCGGATTCGACATGGTGCTGGTCTCGGAGCACTTCCATCCGTGGGTCGACGACGTTGGCGCGTCCGGCTTCGCGTTTGCAACGATTGCAGCGATGGCCCAGGCCACGCAATCAATTCAGTTCACGACCGCCGTAACTACTCCCCTGTGGCGGTACCACCCAGCCGTCGTTGCCCAGGCTGCCGCGACACTGGACCGCATCAGTGGAGGGCGCTTCAGCCTCGGTGTCGGGACCGGGGAGAACCTCAACGAGGGACCGCTCGGGTACGACTTCCCCAAGTACGCAGAGCGTGCTTCGCGAATGAGCGAGGCGCTCGACATAATGCGGGCACTTCTCGACCGTGAGAAGCTGACCTTTGAGGGAGAGTGGTATCAGACGGACAGGGCAAAGCTCTACAGTCCACCTGTCCACGATCTACCGATATTTATGGCTGCAGGGGGTCCAAAGTCTGCTGGACTTGCGGCTCGCAAGGCCGAAGGCATCATCACCTCTGTCAAGGATCCAGCGGTCACCTTTGAACGGGTGATCGACCCGGGAAGAGCCGCTGCAATCGATGCGGGGAGACCCCCGCCGCGGATTATCGCGACTCGATGGTCCATCAGGGCGTCAGACCCTGACGAGGCGTGGAAGACTCTGGGTGCCTGGCGCGGACTTCGCGCGCCTGGTCGACTCGAGGCTGTTGACCCGATGGTCCTTCGCGAGCGGGCGGACAGCATGGATCGTGCAGAGATACTCGATCTGTATTCGAAAGTCGAAACAGCTGAGGACTATGTCTCGGTATATGCACCGCTGATCACGGACGTCCAAGCTGACGTCGTCGGTATCCAAACGACAAGCGTCGACCAGCCCTCCACGATCGCGATGCTCGGATCAGACGTCTTACCAGCTCTCAGAGATCTGTAGCAGGACGGTCAGTCGCGGGAGTTACGACTCACTG
>JAMBLH010000286.1 GCA_023336875.1 Actinomycetes bacterium | reverse complement strand
CAGTGCCGATGCTCGAGTGGCTCGACAAGTCTGGTTGGACGAAACGTGTGGGGGACGGACGGACCGTCAGACCTCAGCGCTAGGAGCCCGCTAGGCGACGGCGCTGGCGTGGGTCCTGCGACGTTCAGTTTCTGTGAGTCCACCCCAGATGCCATATGGCTCCCTGATCTGGAGAGCATACGTTCGGCAGTCGCTCACAACAGGGCACACCTGACAAACAGCTTTGGCACGGGTCTCTCTGCGTTGTCGTTCATCCTTGCGTTCCTGGGCGCTCGGGGGGAAGAAGAGATGGGAGTGGTTGCCGCTGCACAGAGCAACAGGCTGCCAGGAACGGTCGGGCGACATCAGGGATATGCCTTTCATTTGACGGATTCCGAGTGCGCTCAACTGTGACCGCACGATGGCGAATCTAGCCGCAGAAAGCTGTGAGCGAAAGGGAAATTTCGGATCTTCCACTACTTTTCTTCGCGGCCTGCCATGACGACAGGATCAACCTCAAGGACGAGTCCTGTGAGGCCAACGATCTCGACTGCCGCACCAGCCCCAATCACCACGCCCCTGTCAGCTGTTGCAGACCACCGCGCTCCATCGACAATGACGACACCTTCGGGATCGAGGTCGGACACTGCAAGGCACCGCCTGCCAAGCAATTCCTCCCTACCTACCGTTGGTGTGGCGAACCGCCCACGAACCACCGCGGTGAGTGAGTACCAGATGAAAGCAACGGAAGCAGCGATCGCGAGAATGACCATCCAGGCACCGGGCGGATACGCTGGCCGGCTGGTCGTGAATGTAAACCCTCCAACGAGCAGAAGTACTGTGCCGAGAACAGCGCGCCAATCAACGCGGTTCTGCGCAAAGCCCCATACAAGAACCCCCAAACCGACGAGCGTGGCCCCAACTGCTGGCCACCACATGGGGAGTGTCGCCATGCCATATCCAGCGAGGATGAGCGACACCGCCGCAACGCCAGCCATCAATCCTCGACCGGCTGCGTAGAACTCAAACGCCGCAAAGGAGAGACCGATCAATAGAAACAGGAAAGTGGTCTCGGGACGCGACGCAAGACGGAGGAAGCGATCCATCAGACCTGGCTTGATGAACTTCACCGTGCGAGTTGCGACAAGGATCTCCTGCCCCTCCACGGTCTCTACGCGAGCAGTTGACAGCTCCCAGGTCTCATCACCGCGGGCAACCTCGACTCCATCGAGCGACACAATCAGCTGGCCAAGCGCCGGGTCGACCCGATCGACAAAGCCAATGATCACAGGATCTTTGACGGTGACAGTCACAGTCGACTGCGCCAATGCCTCAACCTCGTCCGCGAACGTCTCCGGATCATCGTCGACGCGTTGGGAAGGTGTTGGCGCATCTCCACGTTGGACCGCAGGGTCGAGATAGCCGATCCGTGTCCCAGGCGCTGCTGATCTGATGTCGGCATGGTTCGCGAGGTACGCGACACCGCCGAACGCCGACGCCGGGTTGGGTCCAATCCATGAGACAACAGGCGCACGAGCTTCAAGGATTGCCTGGTACAAGTGGGCAACATCGCCGGAGGAGACTCCAGGGCTGTCGATCTTGAGAATGTACAGATGGGCCTGCTCGGTACTGATCGTGTCAGACACATAGTCGATCGATTGTTGGTCCATTGGGTCGCTGACCTCAATGACCACGATCGGATCGTCCTCGGACGCCCCAAACACGCTCCCAGCAATGAGGGTGACCGTCAGAGCCACAAGGGCAGAAAACAGAGAGAGACGCATGCCGCGAGGGTAACGATTCGCCCGTTGACATCTGTCGGACTGCCGGTGGCTACTCTCCACTTCATGCACACGATTCTTCTCGTCGCCGATCGACAGAGTCTCATCGATCAAATCCATGCATCACTGGCGTCAGCCGATGCTCTGATTGTCGATCACCCGGACTCTGACACTGCAGCCGCTACCGCATACGAGAAGAACGTTGATGTGGTGCTTGTTGGCATGCAGGTCGGCACGATGGGAGCCATGGCTGTTGCACGAGACGTTCGTGCCAAGGCGGGCTCGGCCGACGAGATTCCGGTAACTATCCTCCTCGACCGTGAAGCTGACTCATTCCTGGCGGGACGATCGGGTGCAAGAAACTGGCTACTCAAGAGTGCGCCAGCGTCTGAACTTCAGGCCGCCGTTGCGCCGGAATCAACCGCTACGACATGACCGATAGAGAACCTGCGAGTACGCAGCGACCGTTGCCGTTGGTGCAATGACGAGCGAAACTGTTGTTTACCTCGCGATTCTGGGAGCATGCACACTTGCCTCGGGATTCTTCTCCGGGTCTGAGACAGCGCTGATCGGTATCTCTCGCGAACGAGTGCACCTCCTCGCTGAGACCGATCCAAGGGGCAAACGTCTGGAACAGCTTGTTTCGCATCCTGAACGCATGCTCTCGACGCTCCTCGTCGCGAACAACACGGTCAACGTGCTCTCCGCATCCGTTGCAACGATCCTCTTCGTCTCCCTTATCGGCGAGACCTGGGGGCCCTGGGTCGCAACTGCCGTAATGACCGCTGTGCTGCTGATCTTTGGCGAGATCACTCCGAAGACGATCGCTGCTCGTCATCCGGAGAAGTTTTCGCTCCGGGTCGCGCCGGTCATCTGGAACCTCTCGATCGTCCTGGCACCGATCGCACGCTTCTTCTCCGCCATTACCCGCGGGTTGCTGAGGATGCTGCGCATCAATGTTGACGGTGGTCTCGGCGATGTCACCGAGGACGACATACGGGCGCTGGCAGCACTCAGCCAGCGTGGGGGACAGATCGAGCAGGCAGAGCGCGAGATCATCGACGCCCTGTTTCATCTGGCGGATACGTCGGTCCGAGACGTGATGACGCCCCGACTGGATATCGTGACGGTTCCTGCACCCGTCACATCAGATGAACTGCGTCGCGCGGTAACAGAGACCGGGCACTCGAGATTCCCCGTCACAGCGAACGGACTTGACGATCTCCAAGGCATCGTTCACGTGAAGGATCTCCCGCGTCGACCGGACGATGAAGACGATGTTGCCCCGAACATCCGACCACCGAACTACGTGCCAGAGACGATGTCTGTGCTCGATACGCTCGAGGAGATGCGGGCACGACGCTACGGCATGGCTGTGGTAGTCGACGAACACGGTGGGGTGGAGGGCATCGTCACCATCAAGGACCTTGTCGCCGAGCTTGTTGGCGAACTCCAGGACGAGTTCGACGCTGGCACGCCTTCGGCTACCCAGATTGCACCGAGTGTATGGATTGCAGATGGCAGGCTAGATATCGATGATCTCGAGGCCGCAATCGACCACACGATTCCCGACGGGCCCTACTCAACTGTTGGCGGCTACATCATCACCACAATCGGCAAGATCCCTGGCCGCGGTGATGAGGTGGTCGATGACGGATTCCGCTACACCATCCTTGCCATGGATCGTCAGCGAGTCGATCGCATCAAAGTCGAGAGAACCCAATAGCTCCTCCAGCTATACACTCGGCCCATCGGGACGTGGCGCAGCTTGGTAGCGCGCATCGTTCGGGACGATGAGGTCGCCGGTTCAAATCCGGCCGTCCCGACCACACCTCCACTCCGTTTTGGCGTGGTTAGCGGGAATATCTTCCCGCTAACCACGCCAAAACGGTCAGGTGCCGTTGGTGTTGCGGACTACGCGAGCAACAACTCTGCCAGTTGCACGGCGTTCAGGGCGGCACCCTTTCTCAGGTTGTCGCCGATGGCAAATAGGGCGATCCCGCCGGGGAATCCAATGGTCTCTCGGAGCCTTCCCACCAGGATGTCGTCGATTCCCACCGAGTCAAGGGGTGTGGGAACGGTTGTGTCATCCCACAGCTGAACGCCAGGAGCGGAACCGAGTACTGCAACGGCTTCATCGAGATCCACGGGACGGTCAAACCACATTGACGTTGCTATGCCGTGGCCGACCATTACCGGCACGCGCACGCACGTCGGTTCAACCGCAATCTTGTCGCGTCCAAGGATCTTTCGCGACTCGCTCACCAGCTTCCATTCCTCATCCGTGTACCCAGCATCTGTGATCGAACCGGCAAGAGGCAGCACGTTGAACGCGATTGGCCTGGTGTAGAGATCGCCAACAGGGTCCTCCCAACCGCCGGACACGAGCCCATCCCTGTCCTTGTTGAAGAAATCTATCTCCGAACTCAATTGAGCGATGCCCTTCTGTCCGGACCCCGAGACACTCTGGTATGAAGTCGCAAACATCGTCCTGAGCCCCGCCGCTTCGTGAAGTGGCCCTGCTGCCATCATCAAAACCATCGTTGTGCAGTTTGGGTTCGCAACGATGCCCTCATTCGAGCGAATCGCATCGTCGTTCACTTGGGCAACCACGAGCGGGACCGTGGCATCGCCACGGAAAGCCGATGAATTGTCTATCACCGTCGCTTGAGCAGAGGCGAAGTGCGGCGCGTATTCGAGTGATCGAGCTCCACCTGCTGAGAACAGAGCAATATCGACACCTGCAGGATCGGCCGTCTCGAGATCTTCGACGACGACATCGCCCCACTTTGTGCCAATCGTTCGACCGGCTGATCGCGACGATGCCATCAACCGCAGTTCCGACAACGGAAACCCACGCTCCTCGAGAATCGAGAGCATCGTCGTGCCAACGGCGCCAGTTGCACCGACGATCGCGACCTTCGGCCTTGAGTATGTGTCCATCAGGATTCCTTCTCGAGACCGAGGCCTACATGGAGAGCTTTGACTGCCTGGACTACTTCGTCACCCGCGACAACACACGCTATGCGAATCGGAGAGGTGGAGATCATCTGGATGTTGATCTCGTGATCGGCAAGAATCCGAAACATCCGAGCGGCAATCCCGGACTCGGTCTTCATGCCGATTCCCACAACCGTGACTCTCGCGATCCCTGGGTCGACGTTCACACCACCGGCACCAACTTCGAGAGCGAGCGCCCTGGCCTCTCGCTCCGCTACGTCAAGCATTGTCAGCGGCACGGTGAAGCTGATATCCGTGAATCCGTCGTGGGAAACATTCTGGACGATCATGTCGACGTTCACACCCGCCTCTGCGAGCGGCTCGAACAGGGATGCGGCCACACCCGGAGTATCTGGCACCCGGTAGACAGTGACCTTTGCCTCTGAATCGTCGTGGGCTATGCCACGAACAACAGCTTGTTCCATCGTCTCCTCCTTGACCCAGGTCCCTGCGCCGTCGTGAAACGACGACCGAACGTGGAT
>JAMBLH010000285.1 GCA_023336875.1 Actinomycetes bacterium | reverse complement strand
TCGGGTTCACCCATGGACGCGATCTGGTCGGACGATGGAATCCTATTTCGATTCCCCGATGCCGACAGTCCACCAGACACCGAGTTGATCCACCTCGACCCGGGAGAACTCGAAGAACTGCTTGTTTCAGAGGTCGGCGAATCGGCACTTTTCAGCGCAAAGTTCAGAGAGGCCGCCGCACGTGCGCTGCTCCTTCCCCGAAGAAGGCCGGGAACGCGCACTCCTTTGTGGCTTCAGCGACGTAAGGCCGCGAATCTGCTCGAAGTCACCCGGGACTACGGATCGTTTCCGATCATGCTCGAGACGTACCGCGATGTGATGCAGGACCACTTCGATCTCCCGGCGCTGAATACCATCCTTTCCGACATCCAGAATCGATCGATCCGCGTGGTGGAGGTGGACACAGACTCACCATCTCCGTTCGTCTCATCACTCATGTTCGACTTCATTGCGTCGTTCATGTACGAGTTCGACGCACCCGTCGCCGAACGGAGAGCCGCAGCACTCACCCTCGACAGAACCCTCCTTGCAGATCTTCTCGGAGAGCCGGCCTTTCGCGAGTTGCTCGACGCTGATGCGATTGCTTCAGTCGAGGCCGACCTCCAACACCTGTCGGGCGAGCGGATGGTGAGGTCGCTTGATGGTATGTCCGATCTGCTCAAGGACGTCGGCCCACTCTCGCTCGAAGAAGCAACGATGCGCACCCACGAGCCGACGAATGCCCCGCTCTGGCTCGACGCACTCACCGGATCCGATCGAATCGCCCATCTCGACGTGAACGGCGTTGCACAGTACGTCGCCGTTGAGGACCTGGCACGTCTCAGAGACTCCATTGGCCTCGAACCGCCACAGCGGACAGCCCAGGACCTACTTGAACCGGTCGCGGATCCCCTGGGCGACATTGTCGGTAGATACGCGAGAACCCATGGCCCGTTCACAACCGCCGAGGCCGCCGAGCGAACAGGTTTGACCGTCTCGACTGTCGCTGAGGTGCTTGCCCGCCTCGAACGGTCAGCAAAGGTGGCGGCGGGCGCCTACCGGCCGGGAGGAACAGAACACGAGTGGGTGTCCCTGGATGTTCTTCGCCGTCTGAGAAGGAGAAGCCTCGCCAACCTCGCACGACAAGTTGAGGCAACTGACCACATTGCCTACGCACGATTCCTGCCTTCGTGGCAGGGGCTCTGGGCGGAGAACACGCGATCGATCACAGATGTCGTGACCCAGTTGTCTGGCGCTTCCATCCCCGCAAGTGTCCTCGAATCCGACGTACTGGCGGCACGTCTTGAGGACCCACAGCGCCACATCGATGCCGCTCTCGCCACGGGCGAGGTGGTGTGGGTGGGCAGAGAGCCTCTCGGCGCGCGCGATGGAAAAGTGTCGCTCTACCTGAGGGATTCCTTCCCCCTCCTCGCTCCGCCACCCGCCGACCCCCCGCCTGATGGCCGAGTCCATACGGCACTGCTCACCCACCTCGACGGGCGGGGTGCATCCTTCTTCCATGATCTCTACCAAAGCAGTGGTGGCGGCGACCCTGATGACCTGGTCGACGCGCTCTGGGATCTCGTCTGGTGCGGAGCAGTGACATCTGACTCCATTGCGGCGCTGCGCTCGTTCACCGCCAAGGGCCGCAAGAAGCCGTCATCTCGTAGATCACTCCCGTCCCTAACACCACCACAGGCGGCTGGGAGGTGGTACCTCACAAGCTCGCTCGTGCCACATCGCCCATCGGCAGAGGAACAGGCGCTCGCGACGATCAACACGCTACTTGATCGATTTGGGATCATCACCAAGGACGTCGTGCTTGCCGAAGGTGTTCCAGGAGGCTTTGCTGGCATGTACCCAGTGCTCACCTCCCTTGAGGATGTCGGGAGTGTACGACGGGGCTACTTCGTCGAAGGGCTTGGAGGTGCACAGTTTGGAATGCCGGGAGCGATAGACCGGCTGCGGTCTCCTGTTGACATCGACCTGATGGTGCTCTCCGCCACGGATCCGGCGAACGCATTCGGCGCCACCATCCCGTGGCCGCACACCGAAGGACGACCCACCCGAACCGCTGGTGCGAGGGTTGCCGTTGAAAATGGCGTGCTGGTGGCATGGATGGATGCGTCAGGCCGAAGGGTGTGTCTATTCACAGGGGACCTACCGGCTGCGGCCGTTGCTGTCGAAGCACTCGCCCTGGCGCACGGCAGAGCATCTCTATTCCGCATCGGAACAGGCGCTGTCCACGATCATGAACTGGCACCGGAGCTACTCGGTAGGGGCTTCACGAAGGGCTACAAGGGGTTTACCCTGCCAAGAAGAGGCACCACAAGCCGGAGGAGCCCGTGAAGCCAACCGTCGACGACATGTTCAAGCAGGCACGATCGCTGTCGCTTCAACTCGATGCACTGCCAGACGACGACCCACGTCGGACCAAGCTCATCCGCAAGCGTGATCGCCTGAGATCAGAAGCCCAGGATCGTGCGAACTCGGCTCGCCATCCACTCTCAGTGGACGCGGAAGCGTCCATGCTGCTTGCCCGCCTCGCTGAGATTGACGATCTATTCGTCTCCAAGGGCTACGCGGAGAAACACCTCACGAAGGGCTTCTCAGACCCGGGCGCCTACAGCGCGACGATCAACCGCAGACTTGCGGAGGATCATGCGCAGGAGATCGAAGCGATCGAACAACGTCTCTCTGAACTCGCTGAGATCTTTCCCGACGACGACGATTCATGATGCAGCCAACTCCGCGAATTCACACGCGTGAGGATCATCCAGATTTCGTAGACCTCGATTGGGCCATACCGATCACCGAGTGGACAACGGACAGACTGGTTGACATGCCGACAGGGATTCACCGGCACGCCGTGGTGTTCGTCGCGTATCGGGATGGCATCTATGCAATCAAGGAACTGCCGACACGATTCGCCACACAAGAGTTCGATGTACTGCGCACCATGGAGGGTCGAAGCCGCCACACCGCAATCGCTGTTGGCCACGTTGAGCGCACATGGTTGGATCCCCATGATGAGTGGTCAGGTGCCGTGATCACGAGGTATGTCGACCACGCCTTCACATATCGGTCTCTGATCACAGGGGGGGGCTTCGGCGAAAGGCGCGACGCGCTCCTCGACGCGCTGGCGGGGCTCCTGGTCGAACTCCACCTGCAGGGAATGTTCTGGGGAGATTGCTCGCTCTCGAACAGCCTCTACCGGTGGGATGCCTCTTCCATCGACGCCATCATGATCGACGCCGAGACCTCGCGCATCTATGACATGCTCTCAACTGGCCAGCGTCGCGAGGACCTTGAGATCATGACGCTCAACCTGGCGGGCGAGATGGCAGATATCGCGGCGCAACATGGCATCAGCCTCGACGACGCCGACATGGAGCTGGGCGACGAGATCACCGCTCGGTATGACCGACTGTGGAGGGAACTGACGACATCACTCGTCGTCAGCGCAGGCGACCACTATCGGATCCGACAACGGATCAATCGACTGCACGAACTCGGTTTTGCAGTCGAGGACATCGATCTCATACCGGTAGACGATGGCATGAACGTCAAGATCCGGGTCAGAGTTGGCGGGCGCCAGTATCACTCGGAACGTCTGAGAGAGATCACTGGTATCGACATCTCTGAGAACCAGGCCCGAGTCATTCTGTCCGATCTTGCCTATCAGGAGGCAAAGTTCGGTGGTGCGACGGGAACACGCAAGAACATCGCAGCGATGAAATGGAGGTCGAGCATCCTCGAACCTCTGATACTTGAGATCGTTCGCCTTCTTCCCGAGGCGGACCCGTATCAGGCGTATTGCGACTATCTCGGGTTCAGACTCGCAACCGCGACCGAGCGCGGCGAGGACGTTCCGAACGCCGAGGCCTTCACCGCTTGGATCGAACTGGGTTTTCCCGGCCTCATGGAATCACCGACTTCGGCAACGACATAGGCACGCGCTTCGAATACCACCTATGCTCATGTGAATGCACGTACTCGTTGCAACCGCTGGAGCCCTGTCACCCGAACCTGTCGTTGAATTCGCCAGGCATCTCATCGGTGGAACCGGCTCAGTGACCGTTACGACGGTGGTCGAGGTACCACGGTCATTCCTTGAGAATCTCGACGCTGACGACTGGCATCCCCTCCACGATGAACGGAGTAGGCAGAACGCTGACTCGGTCGTCGACTCGTACCTCCGCGAACGTGGTCATCGGCTCACCGACCCGCTGCGCCTGGCGCTCGAAGGTGCCCGCATTCCATGTGAGGTACGCATACTCGAGGGTGCTGATCCCGCCGTTGCGATCTCAGAGGCGGCAAACGACATCGGGGCCGACGTGGTGATCCTCGGCGCCACCAAGCCGATATTCAATCGTGATGCGTGGGAGAGCGTCTCTGCGAGGGTCATGGTCGAATCGGGTCGTCCCGTGCTTGTGGTTCCTGAAGCTCGAAGAACGCCGGAAGAAGATCTCGACGAGGCAACGTATCAGCCCGAGGTGGAACCGACCGTTTCGGCGTAGCTACATTCCGTACCAGCGTCGTTGGCTATCTGAGCGGCCGAGTACACCCGAGGTCGACGCCATGACCCTCCTGCCGCACAGCAGCCTCAAGAGACGAGCACGCAGCCCTGAGGCGCAGTTGACCGTCGCTGAACCCTGATCCTGTAATCGCTGTCTGTATCCCTGTGAGGTCGGTCGCCTCGCCAACCCGAGCCCGTGTCGCGGGCATCGAGTATCTGACAGCGTCGATCGCCTCAACATACGCATCGTGAGCATCCACAAGACTCCCGGGAGGGGACATCGACCTGAGGACCTCAACATACCGTGTCATTTCATCCTCCAGGACAGCCAAGTACTGCACCGTCTCTCGCCTTGTCACGTCTGTTGCCAACGCCACGACGTCACCTTCGCCTGACTCAGCGAGTACCTTGATCTTGTCCTCGACTGTGGAATGGAAAGCGCCTGAGACGTTCTGGGATTCCTGGATGTAGTCATCCGTGCTTTCGCCGAGCGCTGCCGCGTACTCAGCGCTCGACTGCGAATCCAGCGAACACGAAGTGGCAAATAGGGAAAGCAGAACAAACACGATGACCGGGGTCCGAGTCCGTATCGTCACGGAACAGCGGGTGCATCGCGGAACTGTGTCTCGAAGAGTCCGGAATAGAGGCCTCCGTCAGCAAGCAGTTCTTCGTGTGTCCCCATCTCCTGAACCTGACCCTGGTCTATAACCACGATCTTATCTGCAGCCAGCACGGTGGAGAGCCTATGAGCGATCACCAGAGATGTCCGCTGTTCCATGATCCTCTCCAATGCCTCCTGGACGAGCGCCTCAGATCGAGCGTCGAGATGCGATGTTGCCTCATCGAGGATCAGGATGGAGGGGTTCTTGAGTATCACGCGCGCTATTGCAACGCGCTGCTTCTCACCTCCAGAGAGTCGATATCCCCGCTCTCCGACACGGGTGCTCATCCCCTCTGGTAGGGAATCTATGAATTCCGAGATATTCGCTGCTTCGGCAGCGGATCTCAGTTCCTCTGCGGTGGCGTCCGGCCTTGCATACCTGAGATTCGCCTCGATGGTGTCATGGAACAGGTACGTCTCCTGAGTCACGACACCAACAGCATCCGCGAGCGCATCGATCGAAAGGTTCCGCACGTCCACACCGTCGATGCGTACAGACCCGCGCGAAACGTCATAGAGGCGGGGTACGAGATACGTGGATGTTGTCTTGCCCGCTCCCGATGGACCAACCAGCGCGACCATCTCGCCTGGCTCAACGGTGAACGACACACCCTCGAGTGCCCAGCCGTCCGGACGCTGCTGCTCGCCGCCATCTGCTCGTCCGGAGTCCCCCCACCCGAAGCGTGCAACCGATTCGAGGCCTGATGAGCCCGCACCCTCGTAACTGAACCACACGTCATCGAATTCGACACGTCCCTCAAGGTGTTCGATTCGGATCGGGTCGTCAGACTCCTGAACGTCGATCGGCATGTCGAGGAGCTCGAAGACCCGTTCGAAGGACACCATTGATGTTGTGAACTCAACTCTGGCATTTGCGAGGGAGGACATGGGTCCGTACAGCGATCCGAGATAGGCGCTGAGAGCCACGATCGTCCCGATGGTCAACGTGCCATTGATGACGAACACCGCACCGAGCCAGAACGTGATCGCCGTTCCTAGGGCAGACACGAGTCCAAGTGCCATAAAGAACCACCGTCCGACCGTTGCCTGGTTCACGCCCAGATCACGCACTTCGGACGCATAGACCGCGAATCTCTCGTTCTCGAAGTCCGACCGTCCAAATAGTTTGACAAGCAGCGCGCCGGAGACGGACAATGTCTCCTGCATCACCGAGTTCATTTCAGCGTTGGCAGCCATCTGATTTCTGCGAATCGCACGTAGCCGTCGCCCAACCTGGCGCGACGCAATGATGAAGAGCGGAAGAATCGAAATAGCGAGCAGCGTGAGCCGCCACTCCAACCTGAACATGATGATCAACGTCGCGACGACCGTGAACACGTTGGCCGTGAGGGAGACGAACGTCGAAGTGACCGCCTGCTGTGCCCCGATCACATCAGAGTTCAATCTCGACATCAACTCGCCCGTTTTGGTGTTTGTAAAGAACCCAAGAGACATGTGCTGAAGGTGATCGAAGAGCTGTCGCCGCAGATCGTAGATAATGCCCTCGCCCATCTTCGCTGCAGACCGTCGCTGAATGACACCAACCACCCCGTTGACGAGTGGCACAGCAACCATCCCGAGGCCGAGGAGAGTGACCATCCGTAGGTCGCCCGCGGGAATTGCCGTATCGATCAGGGCCCGCATCAGAAGTGGTGGCAGGAGCGAGAAGAGCGAGATCACAACGATAGTGATGAGGACAACCACGACCTGGCCCTTGTAAGGGCTCGCGTACCCCAGCACACGTCGAACAAGCGCCCTGTCGATCTGGGGCGCGGATTGGGTTTCATCATGGCGCATGAACGCGCCCCACGAGGATCCGTGCATCACAGAAAGGTAGACGGATGAGGGAGGCGAGTAGACGGTAGAAGAAGTAGATCGTAGAAGAGGTCGACGGTCGACGGCTTCTTTCACCGCCTACCCCAAGAGAGCTCAACGAACGGTCCGTCTACTCTCCACCGTCCATCGGTATCCAGTGCGTCACCGGGTCAGAAGACTGGCCAGGGGGACGGCTGAGTCGGCGACGTCGCTGCAGAGTTCCACGGAGATATCAGACCTGCAGAACAGTTCGTATCTATGCCCGTCCTCGGTCCAGCTGAGGCTGATACCGTCAGGGACAATGATCGGAACAATATCTGATCGTGTCGGAAGAAGATCTGCTGCAGCTCTCCCCACGCGCAGGACACCCGCACGCGCAGCATCGGACTGATACGGGTCCGAAATCCAAAGACCGAAGGCAGCTGTCGTATCTCGATCCAGTGCACCTGTCGTCTCGTCGAATACGAGCTGACTCGTGATCCATTCCACGTTCTCAGGAACCAGGCCTGGGAACATGATCGAGGGCAACGCGGCAACGATCTCGGCTCTCGATGACTGCACGAACCGGCTCTTGAGCTCACGCTCCCACACGCCACGCACAACCTGATCAGGCGTCCCTGACATCTGGTTGGGAATGTCGTCGTTGAACCACTTGGCGTCCGCTGCTCCGATCAGACCTTCATCCCCCGTACCAGCAGCAACGGGAACAATGGTTGTGGTCGTGATCTGGTCGCCCTCGACATACTCACGCGTTGCATCGCCGACCCCGTCAAGGAGACCGGCCTCACCACACCCAACAAGCAATGTCGAGAGCGCTACTCCAACAATCGCCCACCATTTCATGGTCTGTAGGATGGCACGGATCTCCAATAAGTGACATCACCTGCGGCGCGGAAACCCATGACTGACAATTCTCTACAGCTCTTCAACGACCGTCTCGCTGGCACGGCCCATCTCAACACCGCCATCTCGCGAGCGATTCTCCAGAGGGTGTCAGCACGCGAGATGCCGGAGACGCTCCAGATCGGGAAGCCACACAGAACTGTCGCTTTCGGCAAACACGACGCACTAACCGATGGCTTCAGCCGAGCCGTCGCTGTCGCCGTTGCACATGGCTTCGACCCGACTATTCGGATCGCTGGCGGTCGAGCCGTCGCGTTCCACCCTCAGACCATCCGTTTCGTCTGGACCGTTCCGGCGGATGATCCGGTGACGGGGATGCATGAGCGCTTCAGCACTGTTGCGAATCATGTCGTGTCAACGCTGGAGTCGTTCGGGGTTGGTGCTGTTATTGGCGAAGTCGCAGGCGAATACTGTCCGGGCGCATACAGCGTGCATGTCGAAGGGACAGGGAAGGTGATGGGCGCAGGACAGCGTCTGGCGCGCAACGCTGCTCAGGTGGCTGGAGTGATCGTCGTTCGGGGAGCGTCACTGGTCAACGAAGTGCTCGTCCCCGTATACACCGCGCTCGGCCTCGACATGGATCCAATGCTTACGGGCCAGATCGCCGACGCGGCCGACATTGATATCGGGGACTTCGAAACTCGGCTCTCCGAGCAGTTCTCCCCTGCTGGGACAGGGCGATCCACCGAGATCGACAGCGGCACGATGGCTCTTGCCTATAGCTTCCAAGCTGACCACGATCCACGCATACTTGCGTAGGAGCCACAAACCTTCAAGACTCACCGCATGCGCATACTCGTCATCAACGGCCCCAATCTCAACCTCCTCGGGACGAGGGAGCCAACGATCTATGGAGCAGCCACCCTCGCTGAACTCGAGGGAGAGTGGCGTCGACGTGCATCCGCCAGCACCGCAAGCGTTGAGGCCTTCCAGTCGAACCATGAGGGAGCGATCGTCGATGCCATCCAGGGCGCCGCGGGGCGCTACAACGGCATGATCATCAACGCCGGGGCGCTTACTCACTACTCCTACACGTTGAGGGATGCAGTAGCCGCGAGCAATATCGCAACCGTAGAGGTGCACATCTCGAATATCTACGAACGCGAGGAGTGGCGGCACTTCTCTGTGCTGTCTGCCGTGTGTGAACTCTCGATCGTCGGGAGAGGAACCGACGGATATCTCAATGCGATCGATCACCTGGTCGCGATCGCGACCGCGCCACCACTGACGACCGCCTACGCCGACCACTCCGACGCATCGCTCGACCTGCGGGTCCCTTCGGGAAGCGGCCCCCATCCAGTTGCTCTTCTGATCCACGGCGGATTCTGGGGCGACATCTGGAAACGGGATCTCATGGACCCAACGGCGGTCGCGCTGACGCAACACGGTTGGGCAACAGCCAACATCGAGTACTCGCGCGGCCATGGTTCCTACGGATCAGCTGTCGCTGATGTCGAGACCGCAGTGCAATGGATCGGCGACAACGCTCCCACGCATCAACTAGATGCTGGGCGCATCGTGGCCATCGGCCACTCCGCAGGTGGATATCTTGCGCTGTGGCTCGCCGAGCAGAGCTCGGCCATTTCAGCCGCCGTTCCACTCGCCGCTGTATCGAGCCTGACAGCGATATCGGAGTTCCGCCCAGATGACGATCCCGCCGCACTCCTCCTCGGAGCGTCCCGCTCGGACGCACCGCGTCTGTGGGATCAGGCTGAACTCACAGGAGAGCCAGGTGTGCCTGTGCACATGTTGCACGGCGACAAGGACGACATCGTGCCGGCCTCTCACTCAACTGCCTACGCCTCACTCGGAGGAGCAGACACAACTGCCACGATCGTCGAGGGCGTCGACCACATGGAGCTCATCAACCCATGCTCAGAGTCATGGCAGGGTCTCGTCGCAGCTCTCGAGCGATTCAGGACGTAGCCACCAGGTCTGCGATCCTGCCAAGGCCTTCAGAAAGATCCTCATCCGAAAGTGCGAAGGAAAATCGGGCATAGCCCTGAGCGCCAAAAGCCTCACCCGGGACGATCGCCACGTTGATCTCCTCGAGGAGCAACGCGGCAAGCTCCATGGTCGTCGTTGCTGTTCGACCTGCGAGAGGCCGGTTTAACAGACCCGTCATGTTCGGAAACGCGTAAAACGCTCCCTGCGGTTCGATGCAGGACACGCCCTTAATGCCGTTGAGTATCCCGTACATGGTTTGACGACGCCGGTCGAATGCCACCCGCATGGCGTCGACCGCTTCAAGTGAGCCGGTCACAGCCTCGAGCGCTGCCGCCTGGGCGACGTTGTTGACATTCGAAGTGAGGTGGGATTGCATGCGCACCGCTCCGGATGCGATCTCATTCGGTGCGATCATCCATCCAACACGCCAACCCGTCATCGCGTATGTCTTGGCGACCCCGTTGACAACCACACAGCGTTCCGCCATCTCGGGAACGAGCACGGGCATCGAGTGGAATACAGCATCGCCGTAGACAAGATGCTCATAGATTTCGTCTGTCATCACCCAGATGCCGCGTTCGGCCGCCCATTCACCCACACGGGTGATCTCCTCCGCTGAGTACACCGCTCCAGTTGGATTCGATGGACTCACGAAGATCAGCATCTTTGTTCGCTCAGTGACAGCGGCCTCGAGCTGGTCGATATCCACGGTGAAACGCGATGTTTCGTCGCTGTGAACAATCACAGGTACGCCCCCAGCGAGTGAAATGGCCTCGGGATACGTGACCCAGTAGGGAGAAGGAAGCAGCACCTCGTCACCCGGGTCGAGAAGAACCTGGCATGTGAGATACACAGCCTGTTTCCCGCCGTTGGTGACGACGACCTGGGACGCGTCGACACCCAACGATGAATCCCTCATCGTCTTGGACGCAATCGCGTCGCGCAATGCCGGTTGGCCGGCCGCAGGCGAGTATCGGTGGGATTTCGGGTCCCTTGCGGCCTGGATCGCTGCATCCACGATCGGCGAAGGAGTCGGGAAATCCGGCTCCCCTGCCCCGAAGCCGATCACGGGTTTCCCTTCAGCTCGCAACTGGTTCGCTTTCGCAGTGATCGCCAACGTTGCCGAGGGTTCAACAGCATGCGTTCGTTTGGACATCGATTCACGGTTCGTCATCAGGTCTACCCTCTACTGTCGAGTGGATAGGTGCACGATAGACATGACCGAGACGCCCACGATCACGATTCCTGCTGACCTGCTGCCCCAGGACGGACGTTTCGGGTCGGGACCCAGCCGTATCAACCCCTCCTTCGTCCGCGACCTATCCAACACCGGTACAGCATTCCTCGGTACGAGTCACCGCCAATCGAACGTGAAGAAGGTTGTCGCCTCGATCCAATCAGGGCTGATGCACATGTACGGGCTGCCCGATGGGTTTGAAGTTGTGCTTGGGCTCGGCGGTGCAACAGCCTTCTGGGATGCAACCGTGCTCGGTCTGATAGAGAACCGCTCCGCCCACTTCGTCTGCGGCGAATTCTCCCGCAAGTTTGCCACTGCCGCTGCCGCAGCCCCTCATCTCGATGAGCCAGTCATTGTCGACGCAGACCCGGGCGATGCTCCAGCACCCGTGGCCGTCGGCGGAGTCGACCTCGCCGCGTTCATTCACAACGAGACGTCGACAGGAGTTGTTGCGCCCTTTGCCCGACTTGGGGATGCACTGGTCGCAGTGGATGGGACCTCTGCGGCGGGTGCGATCGCGTTCGATGTCGAGGAGGTGGACGCATACTACTTCTCACCGCAGAAGGCACTCGGATCGGACGGGGGCCTATGGATAGCATTCCTGTCCCCTGCCGCGATCGAACGAATCGAACTGATCAGCACGACATCGCGTTGGATCCCAGAGTTCCTGTCGCTCAAGACCGCGTTGGACAACAGCCGAAGCGCACAGACATACAACACGCCTGCGCTCGCAACGCTCTATCTACTCGATCGTCAGATCGAGTTCGTGAACCACCGCGGGGGAATCAAGTGGGCGGACGCCGCTGTCCGTGCGACCTCGGACCATCTCTACTCGTGGGCGAACATGCGCTCATTCGCCGAGCCCTTCGTCACAGACGAGGCGCTACGTTCTCCAACGGTGGTGACCATCGACCTGGACGAGTCTGTGTCGGCGCGCAGCGTTTCGGCGGTGTTGCGGGCGAATGGCATTGTCGACACTGAGTCATATCGCAAGCTCGGGAGAAACCAGTTGCGAATTGCGACTTTCCCGAACGTTGTGATCTCGGACGTCAAATCGCTGACTGCGTCGATCGATTTCGTGGTCGAAGCGCTGTGACCATACTCCTGGCCACCATCGCGATCGGCGGTGGACTCGCGTCGGCGCTTCTCACACAGCGATCAGCATTGGGAAGCAGGTTGGTCAAGATGCTCGCGTCGAGCGCAATGGTTGCCATCGTGGCCACCGGCGACCCGGTGCTCGGCGGGTACACCATCTTCATCACGGCGGGTCTTGTCGCGTCATGGTTCGGAGACCTCGCTCTGTCCTTCAAGAACCAGCAAGCCTTCCTCGTTGGACTGATCTCGTTTGCCCTCGCCCACGCTCTCTATACCGCCGCCTTCTTCGCTCGATCCCAGATGGATCTTGTGTCGATCGCGGTCTCCGGAGTGATCATGGCGATCACCGCCGCAGCGATTCTGCGCTGGCTCTCACCCCACGTCCCACATCGCTTGCAGACTCCCGTTGCACTGTATGTGGGCATCATCTCTGTGATGGTTGTCGCATCATTCGGTACGAGCGGAGCCTTGGCCGATCCGCGTATCCCTTCCGCAGCGGTCCTCTTCGCGATCTCTGACGTTCTTGTGGCTCGCCAGCAGTTCGTGATCCCTGATGTGGCAAACCGGATTCTCGGCCTACCCATCTACTACGCCGCCCAGGTGCTCTTCGCGATCACGGTCGTCTTCCCGTAGCAAGGTAACCTTGCTTGATGCGAACGCTGATGCTCATGCGCCATGGCAAATCGGACTGGGATGTTGGTGTGCCAAACGATCATGCGCGACCGCTTGCGCCACGAGGAGTGCTCTCGGCCGA
The DNA here is from genome assembly GCA_023336875.1 of Actinomycetes bacterium. Classification (GTDB taxonomy): domain Bacteria; phylum Actinomycetota; class Acidimicrobiia; order Spongiisociales; family UBA5794; genus B3-G11. The sequence continues at coordinate 6,458 of JAMBLH010000285.1, read as the reverse complement.
ACGCATGGGTGAGGTTCTGCGCCAGATGGACCTGGTCCCTGACCTCGTGATCTCATCCACGGCCACCAGGGCGCGGTCGACAGCCGAACTCGCTCGCATCACGGGCGGTTGGGACACCAGGCTGGTCCTCGAGGACTCGCTCTACGGTGCTTCTGTCTCCGAGACTCTCTCCGTTGCCGCCCGACTCGGTTCGGGCCACGAGCGTGTGATGCTGGTGGGTCACCAGCCGACCTGGTCCATGACCGTCCACCATCTCACAGGTGCCCGTGTTGCTATGCGAACCGCAACCGTTGCCGATATCGAGCTTCCCATATCGGAGTGGTCGCAGATCGGCGATGCGCACGGCACGCTCGTAGCGCTTCTGCAGCCGCGGCACTTCGTTACCTGAGCTCATTGTCCCTGGATCGAAAGGCAACCCATGATCGACCTACGAAGCGACACCGTCACAAAGCCATCTCGCGCCATGCGTCAGGCCATTGCCGACGCGGTCGTCGGTGACGATGTGTACGGCGACGACCCAACAGTCAACGAGCTCGAACGCACCGTTGCTGCACTCCTGGGAAAAGAAGACGCCGTATTCGTCCCGACAGGCACGATGTCGAATCAGATCGCCCTTCGAACGCACACGGAACCTGGTGACACAGTTGTGCTCCACGAGGAGGCCCATATCGTTCGACACGAACTCGGAGGAGCTGCCCACAACTCCGGAGTCACCCTCGCACAGCTCGCCGGCCCCTATGGCTCATTCACCGCAGACCAACTGAGGGCGTCGATCCCCAATCCATCTGCCGCCCTTCCAAGTCACATGTTCGACCCAGTTACCCTTGTCTGCCTCGAGAACACCCACAACGACTCAGGTGGCACAGTCTGGGATCTGGACCAGATGCAAAGCGTGCTCGACACAGCAGCAGAACTCGATTTGCGGACGCATCTTGACGGCGCCCGACTGTGGAACGCGGCAGCTGCCTCCGGGACCGATCTTGCAGATCTGACCGCTGGCTTCGATACGGTAAACGTGTGTTTCTCCAAGGGCTTGGGCGCACCCGTTGGTTCAGCTCTCGCGGGAGATGCAGCGACCATCTCGCGGGCACGACGCTTCAAACAGATCTTTGGAGGAGGTTTTCGTCAAGCTGGCATCCTTGCGGCCGGCGCACTCTTCGCCCTCGAGCACAACCGCGAGCGCCTTACTGACGATCACCTCAACGCCAGGGCCTTTGCAGAATCAATCAACGAATCCGAACTGATCACGGTCGACCTGGATTCCGCGCAAACGAACCTCGTCTACTTCGAGGCTGACGGCGCAGACGAATTGGCTGCGGAGTGTCTTGCAAGGGGCGTGTCGATGCTCGCCGTGGGCCCAGCGACGATCAGAGCCGTATTTCACATGGATGTCACAGCCGACGAGGCCAGCAACGCAGCGGACACCGTGAAGTCAGCGGTCGAGGCGCAACGCCTGACATCTGGCAGCTGAGAACCGAGAGCTGAATGCCTTCTACAGCGCCATTGAGATGGTGACGAGGCCAGCCATCACAGCTGTGGACACACCCACGATGCCAACAAGCATGGGCTTCGAGAGAATCTCGTCGTCATCGTTCGGGTCACGAAGCGGCTTGACATTCGCGATGATTTCATCGATGGCTGCGTCGTAGTCGAACCGTGGCCTCTCAGAGTTCTCATCGCTCTGAGGCTCGGGAGCGAGGGGCACGGTCATCGTCTCGGCAAAGGCCGATGGTGATGAGGGTGTGAACTCGAGGTTGTCACCTGCAAGGTCCAACTGGAACGATCCTTTGCCCGACGGCGAGACATCGCAATCGGCACGGCTCCAGGATCCAAGCTCGTCCTCGCCAGAGGTCAACCGAATCAGCTCTTCATCGATCTCAAGTGTCGCGTGTAGCCCGTCTCCGTCCTCGCCGGGGAGCAACATAGATCCGCTGAATACCTGACTCATTCCCGCCTCCACTTTGTGTACCACAGTGTGTATCGGCGCTGATCAGGCCAGAGTGAAGGGCGCAACAGAAATGGGTCGTTCGGCCCGTAACTAGTCCCCTGCCCTCTTCGTCAGCGGAAATCCCTTGACGGAAGCTCAGGTGCGGGCCAGTCCTCAAGCCTGCGCGCGACAAGGTTCGTGACACCGTCGCGGTACTCGAGGACACCTTCAACAACGATCCCAACAGACTTGCGGGCGATCTCGTAGTTCGCCTCCCAGACATGGGGCATCACAACGATATTCATGATCCCTGTCTCGTCTTCAAGGTTGATGAACCGAACACCATTGGCTGTTTCGGGTCGCTGCCTATGGGTGACAACCCCTCCAACTCTGATCTTCGAGTTGTGCTGCCGTAGACGCAGAGCATCTGCAACAGACACAACGCCATCGGCTTCGAGATGTGTTCTGATGAAAGAGACTGGGTGAACCACCGAGATGCCTGTGGACCACAGGTCAGCTTGCATACTGTCATCCCCACCCATCTCAGGAAGCCGAGGAGAGGAAGAGCGGTCCTCCAACGCCAGCTTCCCTGGGCCGAGATCACCAAGGGTCCCAGCAGCCCACATACCATCCCTCTTTCCGAGCCCGAGGCAACTCAGAGCGCCAGCAGCTGCAAGCATCTCGTGCGCATCGACGGACAATCCGGTCCGCTGGGCGAAATCCTCGGGTGATGTGAACGGTCCAGCCACCAAACGAGCCGCTTCGATTCGGGTCACATCCCTATCACCAAGATTTCGGACGTATCTCAGCCCAAGCCGCAGAGCAACAGATTGACGTACGGGGTCGTCCGCCGCTCCCATTCCGCGTCTCCACGCCATACCCAGGTACTCAGCAAGGTCGTTCACATCAGTTTCATGTGGCTCCACAGTGCAGTCATGGATCGAATGGTTCACATCCGGTGGCAGCACAACAACCCCGTGATGAAGTGCATCGGCAACGAGGGAGTTCGGGGAGTAGAACCCCATCGGCTGCGCGTTGAGAAGTCCTACGAAGAACTCAGTGGGCCAGTGGTATTTCAACCACGACGCCGCGTACACGATGTAGGCGAATGAGACCGAGTGGGATTCGGGGAAACCAAATGAGGCAAACCCCTGGAGCTTCTCCCACAGGTCCTCCGCTGGTGGACCAGCTATGCCTTTGGATGCCATCCCATCGAATACTTCCTCCTTGAGCTTGGCCATCTCCTCAGTTGACCGCTTATGCGTCATTGCCTGTCGCAGCCTGTCTGACTGACCGGGCGTGAATCCCGCGCACACACGCGCTATCTCCATCAGCTGTTCCTGGAAGATCGGAACGCCAAGGGTCTTGGCGAGGATTGACTCCGCAGCGGGATGGATGTAATGCACAGGCTCCTCACCGTTTCGTCTCCGAAGATACGGATGTACGGACTGGCCCTGGATCGGCCCGGGTCGAATGAGGGCTACCTCGACGGCCAGGTCATAGAACGTACGCGGCTTCATCCTTGGCAGCGTTGCCATTTGCGCTCGTGACTCGACCTGGAACACTCCAACCGTGTCCGCTCGAGTAAGCATCTCGTACACGATGGGTTCCTGGGGAATCGTTGCCAGGTCGATGTCGATGCCGTGGGTATCGGCGATTGTGTCAACGGAGAGATGAAGGGCGTTCAGCGCACCAAGGGCGAGAAGATCGAACTTGACGATCCCCATCGCAGCGGCGTCTGTCTTGTCCCACTGTATGACCGATCGATCCTGCATCCTTCCCCACTCCATCGGCACGGTCTCCCACAGTGGCCGCCTGGCAACAACCATGCCTCCGGAGTGGATCCCCAGATGTCTGGGAAAGCCATCGAGACGATGACACACGTCATAGATGTGCTCGGAGGTGAGGCCCCCCGGTAGGTCAACGACGTCCCTGAGAGTCTTTGGATCTCGTGTGTCGACGTACCTGGTCAACCCGTTCACCTGGGCCTGGGTGAGACCGAACGCCTTCCCCACATCCTGGAGAACCGATCGTGCTCGATACGTGATCACATTTGCAACCATGGCTGCGCGTTCACGGCCATACCTGCGGTAGCAGTACTGGATAATCTCCTCACGCCGCTCCGCTTCGAAGTCGATATCGATGTCAGGGGGTCTCCCCCGTTCGTGTGAGAGGAACCGCTCGAAGGGAAGGCCAAGACGAATCGGGTCAACACGTGTGAGGTTGATGCACCTGCATACCGCTGAGTCCGCGCCTGAACCTCTTATCTGGCAGTAGATGCCACGCGACCTTGCGAACTGGACGATGTCCCAGGCAACAAGAAAGTAGCCGGCGAAGCCAAGATCCCTTATGACGCCGAGCTCGTGTTCGAGACGTCTTCGTGCGCGGGGATCTATCCCGTCCTCGCTTCCCGGATACACCTCGGCTGCCCCGCCATATACGAGGTCAGAGAGGTATTCGTCCTCGGTGGTGAAGGAACCTGGCATGGGAAAGTCCGGCAGTTCAGGAGCAAGCAGGTCGAGATCGAACGCAAGACTGGTGCCAAGATCCGCGGCTCGTTCCACTGCTCCTGCGTACCTTGCGAATCGCAGCTCCATCTCTTCAGGAGTCCTGAGATGCCGCAGATCCGTTGCAGGGCGGAATCCGTCCGCTTCCGTGAGGTTACGTCTACCTGCAATGGCGGAGAGCACCTCAGAGAGGTCAGCATCATGGCGATGCGCGTAGTGCACATTGTTGGTGGCTACGGATTCGATACCCAACCGCATCCCGACCTCGACAAGCATGTCATTGCGCTTGTCGTCACCTGGCATATCGTGATTCGTCAGTTCGAGATAGAAGCGATCACCGAAGATGCCCCTGAGCTGCGCCGCCTTCTCGAGAGCTTGGGCCATATCACCTTCGGTACACGAACGAGGCACTGCGCCCTGCCAGCATCCGGACAGCGCAACGAGGTTGCCGTCATTGGCCGCCTCTTCGAGGTCGGAGTAGGAGTAGGCCGGTGCGTCCTTTGCTCCTCTGAATTGGCCGCGTGTGATGAAACGACCGATCGCTGCATATCCGACAGGGTCCGGTGCGAGGAGGACAAGATGATCGGCGTCAGGTCGCTCAGTCGGCTTCGTCCCGTGCATACGACGTATCCGTCCCCTGCGTGTGAGATCGTCCGACCCAGTCTCAGGTATCTCAAGGTCTCCAGGAGAAAGCACATCGCCCACAGACTCCTCTGTGGCAGCTGATACATCCTGAGGCATACCGATCTCGGATCCATAGACGATGGGCAGGCCAATCTGGGATGCGTGTGCGTGCACCTGGACCGCACCCCGAAACCCATCGTGGTCCGTCACGCCAAGCGCCTCGTATCCCAGATCAGCGGCTCTCTGGACCAGATCGCCCGCCCATGACGCTCCGTCGAGGAACGAGTAATTGGTGTGGCAATGCAGCTCGGCATAACGACTCATGGGTTCAGCCTAGTCGAACGTCTGTTCGATTGGGCTGGGCACGCCGCACGGCTAGCACTGTTACTAGAGTGATACCGACGCAACAGGGATCTTGCATGGCTTCTGACGTACCGTACTCCAACGATGGTCCACCGACCGAGGAGATCTACCTCGAACTCCGTGAACTTGAGGCTGCCGTGCCGGATACCCCGAAGGCCTCTCCCGACGCTGAACCGGTCCCTGCAGTCGCAGATGACGATCCAACGGGTATCAAGGCTCGCATTGCGCGGCTACGAGCCGTCCTCTCCGACAGAGGCGTTGAGCCCCCCTCCTGATCTCCCAAGGGGTCTGTCGCAGAAATGGATGCCGTGTCTCTCCGGCCAGACACCAATTCTGCGACAGACCCCTACCGGCGCATGCACCCTGGAGGTGGCGTAGAGTGAGGACATGACCGAGTTCTCAGTGAGGCTTGCCAACAGACCAGGTCAGCTCGCTGCGCTGGCGCGGCTCTTCACCGATGCGGGCATCGACATCGAAGCACTTGCAGCCATCTCGGACGACGGTCAATTCCATATTCGCATCGTCGTGGAGAACACGGCGAGGGCCCGCAGGCTTCTCATGAACGCCGACATTGCATTCGATGAGCGGCCCGTGCTCGATACGTTCATACCGAGGGGAGACGGAGGACTCGCTGCAATCTCGGAGAGTCTTGCCCATGCGGGTGTCAACGTCGAATCCATGTATCTGCTCCACACGAATGCGGAGGGTTTTCACGTTGCAATGACCGTGTCGGACGCAGATCTGGCAATCCAGGCGCTCGCCGGTTAGCCCTTCGCCATCGCTTGTCTGGCTGATTCAGCGATGCCGTCTGCATCGAGTCCCAGCCGCTCGAGGATCACACCAGGCTTTGCGTGTGGGAAGTACTCGATCGGCACACCAAGGATCTTGACGTGTGCTTCTGAGTCCATTGCATCGAGCGATAGCTGAATCGCGGTGCCGACGCCACCCTCTCTGAAACCGTCCTCCACACTTACAACGATGTCGTGTTGTGCAGCGTCAGACAGCATCACCGGATCAAGCGGCTTCACGATCCGGGG
>JAMBLH010000284.1 GCA_023336875.1 Actinomycetes bacterium | reverse complement strand
TTCGGGATGGGTCGCTGGTTCACTCTGGTGTTCTCCGGGTTCGCTGCGCTGTTGGCTGTTGCGGTGGTCATCAACAACCAACTCCTCAACCGTCTTCAACTGCGCACCATGCTCCGCATCGCCTTCGGTGGCTTCACTATCGTCGCGCTCGCCTTTGCCGTCATGGCCCTTGCCACAGACGGCGTCCCACCGTTCGGCGTGTTCATTGCGATGCTTGCGCCCCTGCTCCTCGTCCACGGCCTGCTCCTGCCGAACCTCAATGCGGCTGCTCTCATCCCGATGGGCTCTGTTGCTGGAACGGCAGCGGCGATAATCGGTCTGATCTCGATCCTTGGCGGCTCGATCATCGGTTGGTTCATCGACAGAGCCTTCAACGGGACCATCCTGCCGCTCGCACTGTCAGCAGCGGTACTGGGGATCATCTCACTCGCCTTTGCCATGTGGGCCGACAAGGTGTGGGACCAGGAAGCTGTCAGCCTTCAGCCATCAGCCAGAACCCGATGACCGATGACCGAGAACTGTGAATCGTAAATCGTCGATCGAATACCGAAGGTTGGTCATGCACCTTCCTCATCGGTCATCGGTCACGGTTCACGGACTCTTCTAGCTGATAGCTGACGGCTGATGGCTGATGGCTACTCTTTCATCGTGTTCTCCATCGCTGCGTTCTATTACTTCACGGATCTGGCCGACCCCGACGTGGTCCGGGAGAACCTGCGCGAGGTGTGTGAGGACAACGGCATCAAGGGAACGATCCTCGTCGCAACCGAGGGCATCAATGGAACGATCGCAGGTTCAGAGGACGCCATTGACACTGTTCTCGCCCACATACGAGACGATGAGCGACTCGCAGGCCTCGAGGAGAAGCGAGCTGTGTCGGATAGCGACCCGTTCCTTCGCCTGAAGGTCAGATCGAAGAAGGAGATCGTCACTCTCGGGGTTGGTGACGTCAACTCGGTGCAACACACGGGCCAGCATGTTCCAGCGGTGGCGTGGAACGACCTGATCTCTGACCCCGACACCATCGTGATCGACACCCGAAACGACTACGAGTACGCCATCGGCACGTTCGAGGGAGCTGTCAACCCTGAGACCCGGTCCTTCCGGGAATTCCCCGCGTGGGTCGATGCGCACCCCGAGCTCAAAGGGAAACGTCTCGCCATGTTCTGCACCGGTGGGATCCGCTGTGAGAAGGCGACTGCGTATCTTCGTGAGAATGGGTTCGATGAGGTGTACCAGCTCGAGGGCGGGATCCTGAAGTACCTCGAGACGATCGAGGAACCCGTGAGCATGTGGGACGGTGAGTGTTACGTATTCGACCGCAGGGTCTCCGTGGGGCACCGGCTTGAGCCGGGCAACCTCGAGGTGTGCCCGAATTGCAATACCGTCCTCGACGACCTGGACCGCGCCACAGAGGGGTATCGCCACGGAATCTGCTGTCCGACGTGCCATGACAATCTCACACCAACGAGAGAGGCGCGCTTCAGCGAGCGGCAGCGACAGATCGAACTCGCCGAGTCCCGTGGTGAGCGCCATCTGGGCATGGCCTTTTCGTGAAGCGACTCGGACTTCTCGGTGGTATGAGTTGGGAGTCCTCGATCGAGTACGAACGTCTGATCAACACTGCTGTTCGCACCGAACTCGGGGGCACAGCGTCGGCAGACCTCATCGTTCGTTCGTACAACTTCGCTGAGATCGAAGC
>JAMBLH010000283.1 GCA_023336875.1 Actinomycetes bacterium | reverse complement strand
GCAATGGCCGAGCGCGCAACGGCCATGTGGCCCGACCGCGGCAACAACGACCAACGCCCCCCGCTCGGCGGGCGTTACCATGCAACCGTCGATAGCTGATTGCTACTGGTGGTCGATCTCGGGATTGAGTCGCTTGCGGCTGGGCATGTGATCAACCTCGCCCGCTTCGGGCATCAAGGGATCCTCCGAGTCCATGCGGCGGAACCACCTCGCGTAGATCCGGGACAACGGCACGGCGGATATACCGTGTGCAACAACGCTCATTGCCACAGTGACCGATACAACCGCTATGACGAACGGAGCATCAGAGGCATCCGATTCGACCACCACGGTGCCTGCGAAAACGAGTGAGGCGAGGCCTCGTGGACCGAACCAGCCTATGTAGAGAACTGTGGGCGGTTTCAATCCAGTGCCGATCAACGAGATGGCGACCGGCACCATGCGCACAATTGTGAGCGACGCAGCAGCGAACGCGACCATGCTCCAGGTCATTGAAGGTACGCTCGGACCGAGGATCAGCGCGCCAAACACGAGAAACGCAACGACGGTGAGAAGATGTGAGACACCCTCTGAGAACTCACATATGTCGGGATAGGTCGACCGTACCTGATTCCCGAAGACGAGACCCGCCACGAATGCTGCGATGAAGCCGGAGCCACCGAGCGGATCGGCGAGCGCGAAGGCAAGGAGCGCCAGAATCGGTGCTGCGATCAAGCGCCAATCCCTCGTCATCCATCCGTTCTCGCCCGCGAGCTTGAGCAGCCGAGCACCCACCCAACCTACAAGTACGCCAGCCGCGATCGCCCATCCGATCTCAGCGATGAAGACATTGGCAATCTCAGCAGGGGTCTGCATCTCTCGCGCCGCACCAGCGATTGCGATCGCCAGAAACGGCACCACGATGCCATCGTTCAAGCCACTTTCGACACTGAGCCCCTGCCGAACCATCGCGGGCACCGACACATTGGTTACCACCGCCTGTCCAAGAGCAGCATCGGTCGGTGCGAGAATGACAGCGATGATGAACGCCTGCCAGAACCCCAGATGGTCGAAAAAGACAAGCGCGGCAAGGATCCCTGTGATGATCGTGAGCGGAAGACCGATTCCGAGCAGCCGCCCAGGCAGAAACGCCTCCCTCCGAACAGCGCGATAGTCGATGACTGCTGCATCGGTGAAGAGAACGATGACGAGCGTACCTTCGAGGAAGATCTGTATCAACGCGCTGTCGAGTCCCAGATTGAGCACATCCAAGGCACGGGGACCAACGAGATAACCAAAGACCATGAAGAGCAGTGGTCCCGTGACCCATGTCTTGGCCAACCGCCTGGATACAAGCGCGTACGCGAAGATGAACGCTGCAACCAGCGCAAGACCAAACATCCCCCGATGCTACGCCATCGGAGCTAACCCAGGGTTCCATTGCAACGTTTTCGAGTTCCTGAGCCCACAGAAAGAACGACCAGCGCAGCCGCATCTCGAACCGAGTAACATTCAAGACCTCGCGAATGCGGGCTTATCAGGAGGAATCAAGAATGAAGAAAACACGAGCATTACTGCTCCTCGTTGCGGCACTGGCATTAGTGGCCAGCGCGTGCAGCAGCGACAGCGACACCACAACGACGGCCGCAACGGCAGCCGGTGAGGTCCCCGACCTCGGTGGGCGGACAGTGACCATTGCCGTCGAGAATGCATATCTACCATTCAACTTCATCCCAGTCGGAGGAACCGAGGGAGTTGGATGGGATTACGACGCGTTCAGAGCGATCTGCGAAACGATCAACTGCACGCCGGAGTTCATCCCGATGCAGTGGGATGGGATGATCGACCAGGTGGCACAGGGCGCCGTCAACACGGCAGGCGACGGTATCTCTATCACAGATGAGCGCAAGGAAGTCGTCGACTACTCGGATGCCTACATGGTCGTCGAGCAGAAGTTCCTCGTCCGCAAGGATGACGACCGCTACGCCGATTCCATTGCGGTAATCGACAGCGAAGCAATCGTCGGCACCCAAGTGGGTACCACGAACTACGAACTCGCCGAGTCGCTCGTGGGAGCAGACCGTATCAAAGCGTACGACCAGTTCCCCTTCACGATCGAAGCACTGATCCAAGGTGATGTCGACGTTGTCATCATCGATGATGCCGCAGGTCAAGGCTACGTCGGAGTGAATGAAGATGAGCTCAAGGTTGTCACTGGAGGCCTCCAGAGTGATCCGCTCGGCTTCATCTTCGAGCAAGGCTCCGACCTTGTCGACCCAGTCAACATCGCGCTTGCCATCCTGAAAGCAGATGGGACGCTCGACAAACTCGGCGAGAAGTACTTCTCCGATGCGTTCACAACTACCTACGACGATATCGCAGACGCCGAATACGACGGGTAGGCACGCGGCGGAATCGGTTCAACGGCCGACTCCCCGACGGATGTAGGATGCGCCAGGTCCCCTGCGGGGGGCCTGGCGTTTTCCAATCTCGGAGGGATCAGTGACAGCCAAGGATCAAAAACAGAAACCCCCTGGCGAATCGGAGAACATAGGAGCGCCCAGTGCCAT
>JAMBLH010000282.1 GCA_023336875.1 Actinomycetes bacterium | reverse complement strand
GGACTGTTGCCTGCGTGTCCCATATGTGTCTACTCTGCTCGTCCACAAGGGTATTTCCCGTGTCTGAAATCAACATGGAGGCATTCAATGGACGACAACCTAAAGAAGTGGTTGCCGTGGATCGCAGTTGCGGCGGTCGCTCTCATTGTCATCATCGTCATCGCTGTCAACAGCGGCAGCGACGACGAGGCAACGAGCACGACGGTTGCTAGTGGTGAAACCACGACCAGCGCAGCTGAAACCACGACCACCGCAGCCCAGGAAACGACGACGACCGCGTCGGGTGGCGAGGCGCCAGAGCCGGGACCACTTGGTGCTGTTGAGCTCGCAGCAGGCGAGGACATCCAGATCCGAAGCCTCCAGGCCATTACAGGCCCCGTCGCATCCCTCGGAATCCCGAATCAGCGGGGCGTTGAGCTCGCGATCGTGGATGTCGGTCCGATAAAGGGTCACAACGTCAACATGGGGACGGCGATGGACGATCTCTGTTCCCCAGAGGGCGGACAGGCAGCTGGCCAGGCAATCGCTGCGGATGACAAGATCATTGGAACGATCGGCACCTCGTGCTCGAGCGCGGGGTCTGCTGCAATTCCCCTGATCTCTGATGCCGGACAAGTCATGATCTCCTCATCGAACACGTCGCCTTCGCTCACATCCGATAAGGCTGGTAACGCAGGAATCGATTGGCGTCCCGGGTACTACCGGACGGCCCACAACGACCTCTTCCAGGGTCGTGCAGTGGCAGAGTTCGTGGCGACGGAGCTTGGTCTCACGAAGATCGCCACGATCCATGATGGATCGGTGTATGCCGAGGGACTTGTCTCAGCGTTCGAGGCTTCCTTCGTTGACGATTTCGGTGGCACCATCACATTGTCGACAGCGGTCAACGTAGGTGACATCGACATGATCCCAGTTCTTACGGATGTTGCTGCAAGCAGCCCGGAAGGTCTGTTCTTCCCGATCTTCATGCCTGAGGGTGGCTTCATCTCCACCGACGCGCTGAAGGTTGATGGCTTCGATGCCATCACGATGATCGGTGCCGATGGGATTCTGGCCGACAACTTCATGGAGATTCCAGAGACGAAGGACACGTATCTGTCCGGTCCGGATCTGGCCTTCACGAACACTTCGGTGACTGGTGTGTCGTCAGACGATTTCCTTGCTGCCTACCAAGCAGCATATGGTGAGGATCCTACGGCCCCATTCTGGGCGCACTCGTATGACGCAACGGTAATGCTGCTCACGGCGATCGACGCGGTTTCCGTTGAGCTCGCAGACGGTGGGTTGTTCATCGACCGACAGGCCTTGCGGGATGAGCTGACGGCGACATCCAACTTTGCTGGAATCATCGGCTCGTTAACTTGTGACGAATTTGGTGATTGTGGTGCGCCGCGCATCTCAGTCATTCAGAACGTCACTCCTGACGACATCCCGAACAGCAAGGCAAACGTTGTGTTCAACTGGCAGCCATAGATCTAACCAGACAATCAACGATAAATACGAAGCCGGCGCCCATGTGGGCGCCGGCTTTGTGCTTGAATCCCAACGAGTATGACAACAGAAACTGACATGACCGCCGTGACCAGGGGCCCTGCGCCGAGCGCGGGCTTCAGGTACTCCTGGACAGACTCATTCCTGTGGTCGATCCGCGTCATGGCCCTGTTCTTCATTGCATGGGGCCTCCTGGGTGCGATTGGGCTCAGTCTCTCGGGAGACGGCCTCAGCGCGGACGCGTGGAAGCAACTCGTTATTGCTGGCCTCGCGCAGGGATCGATGTACGGCCTCTTGGCCCTTGGCTATTCGATGGTGTATGGCGTGCTCGGATTCATCAACTTCGCCCACGGAGAAGTGTTCATGGTTGGTGCCATGGTCGGTTTCTTTGCAGCGGATGCGATGGCACGATCAGGATTCTGGGAGGCGAACTTCGTCTTCGCGATACTGATCGTGCTTGTTATTGCCATCTTCTCCTCGACCTTCACAGCAGTACTGATTGAGAAGGTCGCGTATCGCCCGCTCAGAAATGCCCCGAGGTTGATTCCTTTGATCACGTCCATTGGAATCTCCTTCTTCATTCAGAACGCAATGGCGCTTCTTGTCGGCCCGGCATTCCGAACGTACCCGGCGGCGCCAAGTTGGCTATCCGACCCGATTTCGCTCTTCGGTATCGATGTTCCTGGCACAGCAATCGCCGTGTTCGTGATCACACTCATTTCCATGGTTGGCCTCTGGCTGTTCGTCGAGAGATCGGCGACAGGCCGAGCAATGCGAGCCGTGGCTGAGGACAAGGAGATTGCCGCTCTCATGGGAATCAACGTTGATCGCGTGGTTGTGATCACGTTCGCCGTCGGAGGCGCAATGGCGGGAGTGGCTGCCATTCTGTGGGCGATCATGTTTCGGGGAGTATCTTTCTTCATCGGCTTCCTGCCCGGTATCAAAGCGTTCACAGCGGCAGTTCTGGGCGGAATAGGCAATATCGTCGGAGCGATGGTCGGTGGATTGCTTCTCGGCTTGTTCGAGGGGCTTGGTCCAAATATCGTCCTGCGCGGTCTCTCGTGGCAGGTTCCGCTGCTCCTGGGAATCACGTTCCTCGTAGTAGGTGTGATCGGAGCCCTCGTGTATGTACGGAAGAAACACAGTGGTTTGCTCGTGTTTAGCGCGTCGGCTGTGCTCCTTGGCCTAGCGGGCATCGCAGGTTGGACGATCGCGATTCCCGGTTTGACGCAGCTGAAAGATGTCTTTGGTTTCGCGGCTCTGGTGCTTGTGCTGATTTTCAAGCCGTCTGGCTTGTTCGGTGAACACCTGAGCAAGGACGACCGGGCCTGATGACGGACACACTCGATCGCGCCCACACGACTTCCGAACTGACCCCTGATCCTGTCGACTGGTCCAAGGTGCAGCGCTGGGGTGCATATGCCGGCCTGACGCTTGCATTCATCGCCGCGACTGGCATGACTTTGACATTTCATCAACGGATGATCATCGCACCGTGGCTCACGATGGGAGCTGTCTCGATGGCCTGGGTCCCGGTCGTCTACGGTTACATCGCTGCCTCGCGGCCAACGCCTGACGGTGAAGACCACTACCAGCCCGCTGAACGCGAGTTGATCGCTGGCGGTGTTACAGGCCTCCTTTCGGGTCTCTTCGTCTCGCTTTTCATCGTCATCATCGATCAGTTCGACCTCACAGAAGTCTTTTCAAAGACAGGCCAGCCTCTCGTTGATCTGCTCACGTTCGGTAAACCCCTCGGGGTTGCATGTCTCTTATGGGTGATGGGGCTCGGCCTTCTCGGCTTGTTCGGAGGCGCACTGCACATCTTCTCGAAGACCATTCGCCGGGTTCTGTCGTGGGCGGCCCTGGGGGTACTCGGTGTTGCCATGCTCGAACTCGTCATCACGAATCTCCTCGACGGTCTCTCACTGGATTGGCTCGTGGATTGGATCTATGCGATCAACGGAGGAGTGACCTCGATCGCCGCCATCGTCATCGGCGTGGCCTTCGGAACGATTGGGTACTTCAGGGGCGACACGACATTGCACGAGCGCAGACTTGAGAGGATGGCACTTGATCCATCCGTTCTCCGACAAAAAAACAGATGGGCCATTGCCATGGTCATCATCGCCGTGATCGTCGTGCCCATGTTCGCAGGCAATCTCACCAATGAGCTCCTGTCCAACGTCGGTCTCTTTGTTCTCATGGGACTGGGTCTCAACATCGTTGTGGGCTACGCAGGAATGCTCGACCTCGGGTACGTCGCGTTCTTCGCGGTTGGCGCATATACGACAGCAATCCTGACATCTGCAAACTCACCGTACTGGTCGCCGGAGCTGACTCTGAACTTCCTGAAGCCCGAAGGTTGGATCATCCTCGGTGTCGTGATCATCGTCGCGGCGATCGCAGGGATCTTCGTTGGTACGCCTGTCATCCGGATGCGAGGTGATTATCTCGCCATCGTCACGCTCGGATTCGGCGAAATGGTCAGGATCCTGTTTCTTTCGGATTGGCTTGCCCCGTATTTTGGTGGCGCGCAAGGGATTCGGCCTGTGCCTTCGGCAGAGATTGGACCGGTCGTAATCGAAGGCACGAACTCGCAATCGATCTTCTATCTTGTCGCGTTCTTCTGCGCCATAGCGATATACGTGGCTTGGCGCCTGGAGAAATCTCGAACCGGGCGAGCCTGGACTGCGCTTCGAGAAGATGAAGATGTTGCTGAGGCAATGGGCATCAACACCACCGCGTCGAAGCTCACCGCGTTCGTGGCAGGCGCGATTCTTGCTTCCTTCGCAGGCATGATCTTCGCCGTCAAGGTCGGTTCGGTGTTCCCCAACTCGTTCAAACTCCTGGTGTCGATCGTTGTTCTCGTCGTAGTGATCGTCGGAGGCATGGGTTCGATACCTGGCGTGATCATTGGTGCTGTGGTGCTCATTGGCGTGCTCGGAGGTCCGACGCAGCCGGGCTTGCTCCAGGAATTCGGTGAATACAAGCTGTTGATCTACGGAGTAATCCTCGTTGTGATGATGCTCAAGCGGCCAGAAGGCCTATGGCCCTCTCTACGAAGACAACACGAACTCAGACACGACGAGATGAGCCAGGATGCGTGGCTCACAGGAGAATCGGAGCTGACAGGCGACGTACCCGAGGACGAAGCCGGCGGAACGGTCCTCACAGACGACGTTGCGGTCGTTGAGGATGACGAGCTCTGATGGCGATACTCGAGATAGTCCAGCTCAAGAAAGCCTTCGGGGGAGTGCAAGCGCTCGATGGCATTGATCTCGCCGTTGACCAGGGTGAGATCGTCTCAGTCATTGGGCCGAATGGGGCGGGGAAAACATCCTTCTTCAATGTGATCACCGGATACTTCAGCCCTGACTCAGGTCAGATTCTCTTCCAGGGACTGGAGATTTCGGGACACCAACCGCATGAGATCACCGAACTTGGGATAGCGAGGACATTTCAGAACGTGCGACTCTTTCCGAACATGACCGTTCTTGAGAACGTGATGGTCGCACAACACTGTCGCACGAGCAGCGGTGTCATCAGCACACTGCTCAACACACCAAGCCATCGAAGAGAGGAACAGGAGATAGAGGAGAACGCAAAAGAGGTGCTCTCCTTCTTTGGCGATCGGCTCAAGGGATACCGCTGGAACCAACCCGCCTATGTGCTTTCGTACGCCAACAGACGTCGCCTCGAGGTTGCCCGTGCAATGGCAACTGGGCCCCAACTGATCCTCCTCGACGAGCCAACCGCTGGCATGAACCCCAAGGAGACTGCTGAGCTCACGGCCCTGATCAGACAGCTTCGCGATGAGAAGGGTTTCACGATCGTGTTGATCGAGCATGAGATGCGCGTGGTGAGAGATGTCTCAGATCGTGTGGTGGTGCTCGACCACGGGGTGAAGATCGCTGAAGGGGACTTTGCAACCGTGTCAAGCGACCCAGACGTCATCGAGGCGTACCTTGGTCGCCCCGCTGAGGCCACTAATGAGTGACAGAAAGCCGGTGCTGGAGTTCCGCGGGATCAATGTCCACTACGGACCGGTGCACGTGCTCAAGGACATGGACATTGCAATCTACCCAGGCGAACTCGTATGCCTCCTCGGTGGGAATGCTTCGGGCAAGACAACAACGCTCAAGGCAATCCTCGGCATGGTGCAGCCATCGTCTGGGGACGTACTCATAGACGGCGAGATCGTGACGGATGACACGACAGCCGAAATAGTAACGCGCGGTGTGACCATGGTCCCTGAGAACAGGCGACTCTTCAAGCGCATGACAGTGAAGGAGAATCTCGAGATCGGTGCCTACCTCCGGACCGACAGGGAGAATCTCGACGCAGAGATGGAACACATTTTCGAGATGTTCCCGCGTGTCAAGGAGCGTCTCAGCCAGAAGGCTGGCACCCTCTCTGGCGGTGAACAGCAGATGGTCGCGGTAGGCAGAGCGCTGATGGCGAAGCCAAAGGTGCTGCTCATGGATGAGCCGTCGATGGGTCTTGCGCCCGTGCTCGTGCAGCAGAATTTTGACATCATCGAGCGCATCAACAATGAAGGAGTAACGGTGTTCATGGTCGAGCAGAACGCAAACATGGCGCTCTCGATCGCGGACCGCGGCTATGTCCTGCTGACCGGCCGCATCGTGCTCGATGACACAGCACAGAACCTGCTCAACAATGAGGATCTGAGGAAGGCGTATCTCGGCGAGGCCGAGTGACACGGATGGAGGCGTCTTGAGCAACAGGACCGCAGACGTCGTCATCATCGGCGGCGGCATCATGGGGGTGTCGATCGCCTATCAGGTTGCCAGGCGGTCATCCCTCTCAGTTGTCGTCCTTGAGAAGGGCGCTGGTTTGGGAGAAGGTTCCACCGGAGGCTCGTCGGCGATAACACGTCAGCGCTACACAAAGGCTGAGAGCGTTCGCATCGCTCGTGACGGGAACGTCGTATGGAGGAACTGGACCGAGTACACGGGTCTCTCGGAGCCCGTCGGTCGGTTCCACGACATTGGTGTGCTGTGGATGATGAACGAGAGCGTCGCCGAGGTTGCGGCGGACCGCGATCGGCTGAGGGCCGAGGGCGTCGACGCCGTGATGGTTGATGCAGCCGAACTCAAGAATCTGTATCCGGGGCTGTCCGCATGCATGGTCCCGTTCGATCTCACTGGTGAGGTGGAGCACGAGTGTGCTGACGGCGAGGCATTCCTCATCGAGCGAGACACAGGATTCTTCGACGCCACCGGCGCACTACTCGACGTTGCTACGGCTGCTGCTGGAGCAGGCGTGGACATCCGCATGCGATCAGAGGTCGTCGATGTGAATGTTGAAGGGGGAAGGGCATGCGGTGTGATTCTCGCGGATGGATCAAGCATCGATGCTGGACTCGTGATCAACGCTGCAGGTCCATGGTGCAATCGCATCAATGCCATGGCGGGTCTCG
>JAMBLH010000281.1 GCA_023336875.1 Actinomycetes bacterium | reverse complement strand
TGCGGACATTGGTCAATGATACGAGCACGCGGCGGTTCGCGTCACGGTTGGTTCTCTGCCGTGAGGAGGGTTGAGGGGAAGAACACAACCTCAGCGGTAGCGGGGATTCCGAAAGCCTCAGATAGATCTGCGTTCAGCAGCTTGATCACAGGGATGGTTCCTTCACCGGTCACAACCACAACGACCTTGTCCCCATCGACCTCGACCCTGTTGAGTTCCAAACTCTCGGATTCAGCAAGCCATGCCTCGGTCGCGTCACGTGCAAGGGTTTGTCTGGACGCCGACGTGAGGATTCCTTCTGATGTGAAGGCGAGAGGAACCAGGATGATCATCGCTCCCAGGAGTACCGTCACAAAGACGGTCTTCATTCTCTCCTTGTTCTCGCGGAGTTTTCCTATGACAGCAAAGCCTGTCAACACGAACACAACAGACGCGGCGAGGATGATCGAAACGAGGTTCGTCATGAACAGCAGGAATGCTCCAAATGCGGCCGAGTACGCGCCCGCTGTAAGCGTCACGCCAACAACGCCAAGCGGAGGAACGAGAGCGACTGCGATCGCGACGCCAGTTATCGAGGCTGAGACTCTCTTGTCAACGGTTGCGTAGGCCCCGGCGGCTCCTGCTGCCACGGCTATCATCATGTCGAGAAGCGTCGGCGAGATCCGAGATATCACCTGTGAATTCGCGGCAATCGGTACGAAGTGCGGTGCCCATGAGGCAACGATCCAGGCGGTGAGAATCGACAGTGAGACACCGCCAGCCACCGTCAGGAATGCCTTGGACACTCTTCCCATCCACCCATTCACAATGCCGGCGCTCACGCCCAGAATCGGTGTCATCAGAGGTGCTACGAGCATTGCACCGATGACCACCGCAGTGGAGTCAGCCAGGATCGCGAGCGTCGCAATGGTAGTGGACAGAACGAGAAGCACCCAGAAACCAACCTGTTTGGCGGTCGATCCGGGTGGTTCGAAATAGAGATTGTCGATAACCTCCTGGCGCATCTCATCGCCGACATCGCGCTCGCCGAGCCATCGTTTTACATAGCCACCGATCGCGACTGCCCCGAGTGTGTCTGCGCCCTTGTGCGATAGCCCGTAGCTCAACATGATTCCGCCAGCGATGAGTGCGAGCGCCGCTATCGATAGCAGGAGCGCGGTGGCAATTGCGTCCGGCAGCACGAAGATGATCACTGCGGCAGCAATCCCAAATCCTCCCCGGACGACGTGGAACGTCCAGTCATCGGATGTCCGCCGATGTCGAATGGCCTCGAAGACCGTTGTGGCTCCGCGGATCGCCAGCAGAACGGCGAACAGCCTTGCGAGCACGTCAAACGCGACTTCGGGAAGGAGCAGGAGCGCGAGCCCTCCCGCAATCGACGCAATTCCCAACGCGACACTGGTCCAGGTGATCGGCTTCGTTCTTACTGCACCCCAAAGATCGATGGCGCCGAAGACGACAAGAGCCACCGAGAGGGCGATTCCGAGTAGGCGGGTAGACGCCTCGGGCACCGCAAGAATAAACACACCCCCTGCAATGAACGCCGCACCGCGCACGGTTGCCGGGTTGATCCAATCCGCTTCGGCATCTTTGACTCTCGTGTTCATGGTGAGAACCTATCCCATCGATCTATCGACTGACGAACCTCACAAAGCGGCGTTTGCCCACCTGTACGGTCTCGTCGACGAGCTGATCACGTGCAACAGTGTCCTCGCTGATGCGCTCGCCTCCCACCCTGACAGCGCCCTGATCGATGAGCCGACGAGCTTCGCTGTTGGAGGCAACAAGACCTGCGTCGGACAAGGCTTTGGGCAGCCACACAGGGTCGCCATCTGGAATTGGAGCGGTTGGAATGTCCTGCGGTGCTTGTTTGTCCCTGAAAAGGTCATTGAATGCTCTCTCCGCCGCTTCTCCACTCCCCTCCCCGTGGTACCTGTCGACGATGGTTCGGGCAAGGTGTCGTTTCAGTTTTCCTGGATGTGCCGATCCGTCTGCGAGCCCCGATTCAACGAGGCGCACCTCTTCGCGGCTAGCGCCGGCTGCAAGTCGGAGCCATTGGGGGATGAGCTCGTCCGGGATGGACATGGTCTTTCCGAACATCTCTTCTGAGTCCGCTCGGACGGAGATGTAGTTGCCGAGGGACTGGGACATCTTCTTGGTGCCATCCGTGCCGACGAGCAGCGGAACAGTGGCAACCGACTGTGGCGCCTGGCCTGCTCGCTCCTGGAGGTCGCGACCCATGAGGAGGTTCAGGAGCTGGTCATTGCCACCGATCTCCACGTCCGCAACGACAGCAACGGAATCGGTTCCCTGGAGGATGGGGTACATCAACTCGATGAGTGAGATCGGTTCGTTCTGTTTCCAGCGTGTCGAAAAGTCGTCGCGGTCCATCAATCGGGAAACGGTCACGTTCGAGGTCATCTCGAGAACGTCGGCCATGTCCATCGGTTCGAGCCACTCGCTGTTTCGGCGAATCTCAAGCCTGTCTTCTAGGAGAAGTGACCGGATTGTCGGAAGGCAGGCTGCAACGTGCTCATCCACCTCCTCGGCTGACAGTCTTGGTCGGGTGGTGTCCTTCTCCGAAGGATCGCCCACCCGGGCTGTGAAATCGCCGAGGATGAGCACCGCGGTGTGGCCCATCTCCTGGAATCTGCGAAGAAGGTCGAATACGACTGCCCAACCAAGCGTCACATCTGGTGCTGTTGGGTCAACGCCTAGTTTTACTCGCAGCGGTTCGCCACGCTCCAGCTGGCGGAGGAGTTCCCCTTCCGGCAGGGAGACATCGACGGTTCGCGAGATGTATTCGAGCTGTTTCTGTGGTGATTCCATGTGGTTGGGCAGGCTAGTGCAGCGGTCGGTCGCTTCCCGTACTCATTGATCACTCGCAGTGGCCACGAAGCGCCAGAGTCGGTCCTTCGCCGAGCTGATTCCGATTCGGGGCGTCAC
>JAMBLH010000280.1 GCA_023336875.1 Actinomycetes bacterium | reverse complement strand
TTTGGCCTCAAGCTCTCCAACACCCTCGAGGTGGAGAACCACAGAACGATCTTCCCCGACGACGACATGATGTATCTCTCGGGAAGAGCGCTCCACGCCGTGACCGTGAACCTTGCGTCGCGGATTGCTGAGGAGTTCCGCGCCGACATGCTGATGTCCTTTGCCGGAGGTGCAGATGCCTTCAACGTGTCTGATCTGCTCCGCTCAGGTATGACCACGATCACCGTGTGCTCTGACCTGCTCAAGACGGGTGGCTATCTGCGCATGCCCCAGTACATCGATGAACTCAACCTCAATCTCGATAAGGCGGAGGCAACGAGCCTCCCTGATTTCATTGGGCGAACGGCCCTTGCTGAGCACCACTTCGCCATGTTCGCCGAGATGCTTGCCGCGACGGTCCTCACCGACAGCGGTGTCGCGTTCGGCCACAAGGAAGCTCATGACCTCGCTGTCCACCTCGGCGGCGAGTGGGGTTCACCGATCCCAACGGTCATTCGTGAGTGGACGATCGAAGCCGGCTACAACGATGAGAACGCCGACACGCTCACAACGCTCGCCATGCGAACGCTCTCGCGAATCAACCTGCGTGGCTATGCACAGGCCACTCGTGAGGACTGGCGCTACATCAACGAATCGTTCCGGACCGACCGATCCAAGACCGATCGCAAGCTCGGCCTGTTCGACTGCATAGAGGCTCCCTGTGTGGACAAATGCGCCATATCCCAGGACGTCCCTTCCTACATGCGTGCAGTGCACGAGGGGAGGTTCGATGACGCGGTCGACATCACGCGGGCGGACAACCCCGTGCCATCGATCCTCGGCCGCGTATGTGATCATCTCTGTGAGACGACGTGCGTGCGCACTCACCTCGACCAGCCGCTCGCAATCCGGGACATGAAACGATTCATCATGTCCAACGAGGCCTTGCCGCGTGTGCGCGAACGCGGCGAAACCTCCGATTCCAAAGTGGCCATCATCGGAGCTGGACCTGCGGGCATCGCAGCCGCGGAGTCACTTGGAATTGCGGGTATCAGCGCAACGATCTTCGAGGCACATCCGTACGCCGGCGGGATGGTCGGTGGTGCAATCCCCGAGTACCGGCTTCCCCAATATGAGATCGACAAGGACATGGCCGTCCTCGACGAGCTAGGAGTCGAGATTCGCTACGGCCAGATGGCAGGAAGAAACTTCACGCTAGAGGATCTACGCAAAGACGGCTTCAGTAACGTCTTCGTCGCTGTGGGGGCACAACTCCCCAAGTACCTTGGTTTCGATGGTGAGGACAGCAAAGGTGTCCTCGATGCGCTGAGCTTCCTGCGCAGTGTGCGCGAGAACGACCCGATCTCCGTCGGCCCACGGGTCGGTGTCATCGGCGCTGGCGACACCGCCATGGACTGTGCGCGGTCTGCTCTGCGGGTCGGTGCAACGGATGTGTCGATTATCTACCGACGAACAATCGATCAGATGCCAGCAGATCTCGAAGAGGTACATGCATGCATTGAGGAGGGCATCACGATCGAGGAACTGGCGACTCCTTCGGCACTCCACATCGAGGACGAAACACTGGCAGGGCTCATCGCCACGAGGACCGAGTACAGGGGAGACCGTGACGCATCGGGGAGGAAGATCCCACACGACGTTGCCG
This sequence comes from Actinomycetes bacterium, assembly GCA_023336875.1. GTDB lineage: Bacteria > Actinomycetota > Acidimicrobiia > Spongiisociales > UBA5794 > B3-G11. Next base: position 800 of record JAMBLH010000280.1, on the reverse strand, counting down.
ATTCTGAGTTCGAGATACCTCTCGACACGCTCATCCTTGCCATCAGCCAGCACTCGCTTCTCGACTTCTTCGGAGACACTCCCCCTGCTCTCACCTCCAGGGGATACATAGAGGTGGACGCGGCGACCTTTGAGACATCTGTCCCGGGAATCTACGCCGGCGGAGACGACGCAGCGGACGGGCCGTCATCGATCGTCAACGCCGCCGCAGATGGCAAAGCGGCCGCCTCCGCGATCATTGCGGTCATCACTGGAAACGTCCCAGAATCAATCGAAGAGACACCGACACCCGACGATCTCACCGCTCTCATCATTGCAAGGGCGCATCGCGAGTACCGCGTCCCTCTGACATTCACACCGCTAACGGTCAGGAACAACTTCAACGAAACCTCACTGACGTACACCGTCGAGGAGGCTCAGCTGGAGGCCAGCCGTTGCATCGATTGCGACACGATCTGCAGCCTCTGCGTTGGCGTGTGCCCGAACATTGCACTGATGACGTACCAAACGGAGGCCTTTGTTTCTGAGCTTCCGTCGCTGGTCGTCGACAGCGGGAATCTCGTCGAGGCGGGGAGTACGAGATTCGCTGTGGACCAGGCGTATCAGATCGCCGTGCTCACAGACTTCTGCAACGAATGCGGAAACTGTGTCACGGCTTGCCCGACCTCAGGAAAGCCTTATGAGGACAAGCCGCGTCTGTATCTCAACCAGGCCGAGTTCGATGATCAGCAGGACAACGCCTTCATGATCGTGAAAAACGGCGACGAGTCGATGATCAGCGCCCGATTCGAAGGTAAGACG
>JAMBLH010000279.1 GCA_023336875.1 Actinomycetes bacterium | reverse complement strand
TACCAAGTGCACTCATCGCAACCGCAGGTGCTGCACCGATTCTTGTCGGGTTCGCTGCGTACCTGGGCGTGGAAGCTGTGCATTGGGTGCTCGTGGCGACCGCGATGGTCTCCGCGTGGGCCTACGGTCGGGGCTTCAGCATCGGCATCTGGGGACTTCGAGTTGTCGTACCAGTGGTTGGCCTGCTCGCTGCATTCAGCACAACCGAACCGGGCAACATCGCCATTGCCCTCGGCACAATTGCGGTCGCCATCATGGCGTGGAGCCCTCAGGCCAAACGAGTGACGGCGGTTATCACTCCCCCGCTACGCGAACCCATATCTCGGAAGGAGTCAGGCGATGCGAACAGGTGACGTCCTGGCTGCCCTCACCAGCGCGCTGTTCGGCGGGATCACCGGCTGGCTGATCGGCGGCGGCATCGGCGCAGTGATTGGCACCACAGTCTTCGGCGGTCTGGCGATAGTTGGCGCGAGGGCAAATATTCGGCCAGCTATCGTCGCGACAGTCCTCGTGGGAACAATGACAGGTGCTCTTATCGGTTCGAGCATCGTGGAGGCGATATGTCTCCCCGCAACCTGTGCTGCGCTCGAGATCACAGGCGGGCTTGTCTCGGCTGTGATCGCGTTCATCGGTGTCGGCCTTGTCGCTGCACTCGTCACCCGATCGTTCGACGAATACAACGAACGGGCCGATGCAGGTCTACCTCCAACAGGCGTCGGATGCGAGACAGACGAGCGAGAGTAGACGGAAAACGGTAGACGGTAAAACGGTGGACGGGGTGAGTTCACGCGGTCTACCGTCTACTCCCTAACCGCCGACTCTCTACTCCTCTACCTGTTCCGGTGGTGCCCCAAAGACCAGTGACACATTGTGGCCACCAAAGCCGAACGAGTTCGTCATTGCGGTCCTGATCTCGACGTGGCGCGCCGTATTCGGTACGTAGTCGAGATCGCACTCCTCATCAGGGTTCTCGTAGTTGATCGTGGGCGGCAGCACACCGTCGCGAATGGCCAGGAGGCACGCCAGCGACTCGATGGCACCGGCAGCACCAAGGAGATGACCTGTCATCGACTTTGTGGATGACACAGGAATCGAGTACGCAGATTCTCCGAAGACAGTCTTGATCGCCGTCGTTTCAGTCTTGTCATTCGCCGGCGTCGAGGTGCCGTGAGCATTTATATAATCGATCTCCGACAGACCAAGGCCCGCATCCTCCACCGCAGCAGCCATGGCCCGCGCAGCGCCGGCACCGCCGGGTCGTGGAAGCGTGATGTGATACCCGTCGGCGGACATGCCGTATCCGAGGACTTCACCGTATATTCGGGCGCCCCTGGCCTGAGCGTGATCAAGCTCCTCAAGGATGAGCACCGCTGCGCCCTCGCCCATGACGAACCCATCTCGTGTGAGGTCGAATGGCCTTGATGCGCCCTCAGGATCGTCGTTGCGTGTGCTCATCGCCCTCGCCGCAGCAAACCCCGCAAGGGCGAAGCGAGTGATTGATGCCTCTCCCCCGCCCGCGACCATCACGTCAGCTGCCCCGCGCGCGATAACAGCGGCCGCATCACCAATGGCGTTCGCTGAAGCCGCGCATGCGGTAACCGTTGTTGCGTTCGGTCCGTACAGGTTGAAGTCGATCGAAGCAACGCCACCAGCCATATTCGAGATGATCTTCGCGATCCCGAAAGGAGACAACCGGCTTGGCCCCCGATCTTGGAGAACTCCCATCTGCTCCTCCATTGTTTCAATGCCGCCGATACCCGTACCTGCCAACACCCCTGCACGGAGCGCTTCGGGATCATCCTCCTCATACGCCAAACCGGCATCTTCGAGAGCCTGCTTCGTCGCAACCCAGAAGAACTGAGAACTCCTATCCATACGTCTGGCGTCCCGTATTGACATGAACTCGGTGGGATCGAAGTTCTTCACCTCAGCACCGATCTTGGTGGTTATGTCCGAAACATCGACGCGCTCGATCACGGAGACACCACTTCTACCGGCAAGCAGGTTGTCCCAAAGCTCGTCGACGGATGAACCAAGAGAGGTTCGTGTCCCAAGTCCCGTCACTACGACGCGGCGACCGATCATGTGGGAACCTATCCGTTCAGCTTGAGAACGACGAGATCTACTGCTTCTGAAACGGTTCCGATGGACTCCGCCTCTTCGTCAGGAATCTGCACGCCGAAATTGTCCTCGAGTGCCATAAGAAGCTCGACAACTCCGAGAGAATCCACCTCGAGATCCTCCTCGAACCGTGCGTTCGGGGTGATCTTGTCCGCGTCAAGGCCCAGTTCCTCGACGAGAAGTTCATTGAGCTTGGTTTCTATCTCTGCACGTTCCATGGCATACGCCTCCTAATGGTCAAAGGGCCAATCCACCGTCAATGACGATGGTCTGGCCTGTTATGTACGAAGCACCTTCGGAAGCAAGATAGCCGACCGCCGACGCGACTTCTTCCGGCAGCCCGAGCCTGCCGAGAGCAACTTGTTCAGATACTGCTGAGGTGACCGCCTCACCAAGAGCATCTGTCATGTCTGTCTGGATAAAACCAGGGGCGATGGCGTTGACGGTGATGCCTCTCGATCCAACCTCTTTCGCAACACTTTTTGTGAATCCGATGACACCAGCCTTCGCCGCTGCGTAGTTCCCCTGTCCAGGGTTACCAGAGATGCCTGAGATGGAACTGATATTGATGATGCGCCCTGATTTTGCCCGCAGCATCGAGCGCAGAGCCGCCTTGGTGCACAGAAACACCGAACGCAGATTCGTGTTGACGACGCGATCCCACTGCTCAGGCGACATGCGAAGCACGAGGCCGTCATCTGTGATCCCTGCATTGTTGACGAGAACGGTCACGGGACCCAACTCATCGGACGCCGTACTGAACAGATTCGCGACCGCGTCGGGATCGGACACATCCGCCTGAATCGCTACGGCGCTGCCACCTGAGGCCTGGATCTCCGCGACAACTTCATCGGCTTTCGAGGAACTGGACGCGAAGTTCACCACGACCGCGCACCCGTCTGCAGCAAGCTGCAGCGCAATCGCGCGCCCGATACCTCGCGAGGCTCCTGTGACAAGCGCAACACCGCTCATGCCTGTAGCCCCCTCTGATTCTCCATCAAGATCTCGAGACCTGTCCTTGTCGGTTCGGGGAGCTCGTCGTCGATTGTCGCAACCGGTTCCACACGGTCACCCCATTGGAAGGCAGCTGCACCCCACGTCACTCCCGCTCCAAAAGCAACAAAGATGAGCTTGCCGCCGGGCGGTACGCGTCCTTCTTCCACAGCCTCTGCAAGAGCTATGGGGATCGTTGCAGCAGATGTGTTGCCATATTTCTGGATGTTCACGAACACCTTCGATTCATCCGCCTTGATGCGCCGCCTCACTGCATCGATGATCCGGAGGTTGGCCTGATGTGGAATCAAAAGATCGATGTCGTCAAGCTCCCATCCTGCGTCCTTCGCCGCGCTCACTGCACCGTCGCCCATTCGAACAACAGCACCTTTGAATATCTGGGCTCCGTCCATGACGATCGACTTTGGCCCTCCCGAGTTGATAAGTTCCGTCCCGAGCCCGTCGGCCGTGAGGTACTGCGCGCCGCTTCCATCGGCACCGAGAGCCATCGATTTGATACCGGAATCATCGTCAGACGCTTCGATGATCACCGCACCGGCACCGTCGCCGAAAAGCACGGCCGTCGATCGTTCGTCGAGATTGAGATACGAACTGATCTGTTCAGAGCCTACGAGCAGCACCCTGTGTGCGGTTCCGGTTGCGACCAGGCCATGAGCCATTGACAGTCCGTAGATGAACCCTGAACAACCAGCATTGATGTCCGCAACAGCAACATGATCGGCGCCAAGTTTCACTTGAACATACGCGGCAGATGACGGAATCTGTCGGTCGGGGGTGCACGTGGCGACGATGATGTAGTCGATGTCGTGAGGCTCGAGTCCTGCGGCAGCAATCGCCCTTCTTCCTGCGAGCGTCGCCATGTCGGAGTTGTTGACATGGGAGACTCGCCGCTCCTTTATGCCCGATCGCGAGGTGATCCACTCGTCGTTTGTATCGATGACCGTGGCAAGGTCGTCATTCGTAACGACAGATTGGGGAACGCAGCGTCCCCACCCGGTGATTGTCACATTCTTCATGTCGTACCTTCCCTGAGCGCGTCAGTCTACGGATAGCTCCCTCGCCACCGCACGCGCCTGATCCATTGACGAAACCACCTTCACATCAGCGTCCTTCACAGTTCTCTTGACAAGCCCTGCCGTGACGTCACCAGGTCCGATGTGGACAAACGTATCGACTCCTGTTGATGCGATGTTCTCAAGTGTCTCCGCGAATCGGACGGGAGCCGTCAACTGAGCAAGCAGTGTCCCTGACGGATCCGTCGTCGGCCTGCCGGACACATTCGCGTACACATCGACTGAGGTGGACGAGAAGTTGATGGTCTCCAGCGCGTCTGCCAACTCCCGCGCTGCAGATGCCATGAAAGGTGAATGGAACGCTCCGGCGACCTTTAGCCGTACTGCTCGTCGAACTCCCAGGTCGCGGGCGTTGCTCTCGAGCCATGCAAGATCGTCCATATCCCCAGCGACCACGATCTGACCAGGAGCGTTCATGTTGGCGATCGTCAGGTTGCCCCCCTCGTTGGTTCTCGCAGCCACAACGGTCTGAGCGAGTGCGAGATCCGCACCGAGGAGTGCGGCCATGCCCGACTCCTCGATTCGTGCGGCGGACGCCATGGCTTCGCCACGCCTTGCTACCAATCCCAGCCCGTCCAGATAGCCAAGGGCAGAAGTCGCGGCCAGGGCAGTGTATTCACCGAGACTGTGACCTGCCGCGGCCGATGGATCCACAGACACGATCGATGAGAACTCCCTCCATAGGGCATACGAGACCGCGTACAACGCAGGTTGGGCATGCTGGGTCTCGGTGAGAATCTCCTCAGGGCCATTGCTGATCAACGAATCAAGGTCCCATCCAAGGACCGCGGTGGCCGGGGCACCGCAGAGATCAGGAAACGCTGCCCGCGCATCGGCGCACATCCCGACCTCCTGAGCACCCTGGCCAGGAAAAAGTATGGCGTACTTCATTGTCGGTTCTCGCTTGTTGGGTCGGGACGGCCCTGGACGGCCGAGGTTGGTGCGGAAGCTGACTGAGAACTGTGCACTGTCAACTGTGAACACCCTGACGGTGGACTGTAATCCGTCACAGGCTACCTGTCAGGCCTCAGCCAGATATTTGCGGATGTTGCGCACCGCCTGGGTGATCCTGTGCTCGTTCTCCACAAGCGCGAAACGAACGTGTGCGTCGCCAGAGGGGCCGAATCCGATTCCTGGACTGACTGCAACGGCAGCCTTGTCGAGTAGGTCGAGTGCGAACCCAAGGCTTCCCATGTGTTGGAACCGCTCGGGAATCCTTGCCCACACAAACATGGTTGCGTGAGGACTCGCAATGTCCCATCCCGCTCGCTGCAACCCATTGACCAGGGCGTCTCGTCTGATCCTGTATTCGTCGACAACCTCATCGATGTACTCGTCGTGATCGTTGAGCGCGATGATCGATGCGATCTGAATCGGTTGGAACGTCCCGTAGTCGAGATAGGACTTGAGCTGCTGCAGCGCACCAACCATCTCAGCGTTGCCTACGACGAACCCGACTCTCCAGCCCGCCATGGAATGCGACTTGGAGAGCGTATAGAGCTCAACCGCCACCTCCTTGGCTCCATCTGCTGCGAGGAGCGAGGGAGGTTTGTAGCCGTCGAAACTGATATCGGCGTATGCAAAGTCGTGAACGAGCATCACATCGTTTCGATGTGCGAAGTCGACGAGTCGGTTGAAGAAGTCGATGTCAACGGTCACGGTTGTGGGATTGTGAGGGAAGGATGTCAGGATCACGCGTGGCTTAGGCCACGATGTGCGAAACGCGGCAGTGAGGCCTTCAAAGAAATCAGCGTCAGTTGACAGGTGGACCTTTCGCACCTCTGCTCCCGCAAGCACCGGCGCGTAGATATGGATTGGGTATGACGGCTCAGGCACCAGCGCCACGTCGCCAGGCTGAACAAGAGCCCACATCAGATGTGACAGGCCCTCCTTTGCTCCGATCGTGTTGATGACCTCTGTGTCAGGATCGAGGTGGACCCCATACGACCGCTGGTATCTGTCCGCCACTGCTTTGCGAAGGTTGGGGATTCCACGCGAGGCCGAGTACCTGTGGTTCTTGTCCTGCGTTGCGGCCTCGACAAGCTTCGCCACGACCGCCGGCGGTGACGGAATATCCGGGTTTCCGAATCCGAGATCGATCACATCGATCCCTGCTCGGCGTGCCTCACTCTTGCGTTGGTTGATTTCAGCAAACACATAGGGAGGGAGATTGTCTATCCGGCGGAACTTCATCCGAAACCTCCTCGTGACGAATCAACGTGGGAGAACGCTCCTGGCGCTGTCAGGAATGATCGATGCAGCCCAACCGAACGCGGAACGAACGAGATCCAATCCATCCTCCGTCCCGTCCCAGTGCTCCCTGACAACCTCCTCGTCCGTTCCTGACATGAGGTGGTCGACTGCCAGGGACACCAGTACGAGATCGTCCAGTCGACCGATTCCTATCACGAAGTCAGGAATGAGATCGATCGGAGAGATCACGTAGACGAGCACCGCCCCGATGAATGCCTTGCGCCTCATGGACACACGGTTATCTCGCATGAGACGCGTGAGCAGCTTCACAACATTTGGGAGGAGCATCATTCCTTCAACAGCAACCTCTTGGCGCGAACGACGTGCGATGGGCACCGTGTCATCGATTGCGACGATCTCTATTGAGGGGTCTCTGTCGATCATGCTTCCTCCACAGCCAAGAGTGCGGCTCCCACGGCACCGGCACTCGGTCCGAGAGATGCCACCTGGACGGCCGGTGGCACGCGAAGCCTACCGCCGTGAAGGGCATCAGTGAGTACTCTCCTCGCGGGTCCAACGATCGACTCTCCGACAGATCCGAGGCCACCGCCGATGACGATCAATTCCGGATCGAATATGGCCACCAAGCCCGCGAGTCCCTGACCGAAGGACCTGCCCACCTCGGTGACGAGAGCTCGAGCTGTCTCATCACCAGCGTCTGCTGCGGCAATTACTGTCTCACCTGAGATTTCGGATGCATCGAGAATTCTGGCGAGCGAGCTGTGCTGATTCGTCGTCACGAGGTCGGTGGCGAGCCGAATCAGAGCTGGACCAGACGCACGGGTCTCCCAACACCCTCGCTTTCCGCAGTCGCACAGCAGGCCATCGCGGTCGACCTGAACGTGTCCCCACTCGCCGGCGAACCCGCCACCGCGATACAGCTCTCCGTCGATCACAACCGCTCCTCCGATGCCTGTTCCCAGCGTCACGAAGAGGACATTCGCGTACCCCGTGGCAGCTCCGATATTCATCTCAGCGAACGCTGCAGCGTTCGCGTCGTTGTCGACGTACACGGGAACATTGAACCGCTCAGACACTGCAGATCGAACATCGATGTTCGTTCCGGGAACGTGGGGGCCCCAGACGAGGGTTCCGTCGGTTGGTCGGACAAGACCCGCGATCCCAACACCAATGGCTTCGACCGCCGGTTCAAGTACTGACTCGATCGATCGGATAACTGCATCCAGCGTCCCTGCGGTCCGATCGATGCTGAACAGAGATTCATCCACCACCTGCGTGCCGTCGAGTCTGACGGCGAGCGCCTTGGTTCCCCCTATGTCCACGCCAACGGAGATCATTCGATCTCGATCCTCTGCGGGCCATCTTCCCCAGTATCATCCGCACTGTTGGACGGGCGCACGGTCGATGTGATTCCGTTGACGAGATCTGCCACGCCGGACACAACCTCAATAGCGGCCTTCGAAAAATGCATGGCTGCCTTCTGCAGACCTGAACGGAGTGGATCCGCGTTTCGATCCTCGGTCACGAACCCTCCAGGGTGAACACGATGCGGAGCTCTCCTTCGTGGATCTTCGCACCTCGAATTGTGCGACGCTGCAGCGAATCAGGGAGAATGAGCGACCGTCGATATGACCCAACCGTCACAAACACCTCATCAGCGTGGCGCATCAGATCGATGTCCCCCCGTTCAGCAAATGGCATCTGCATGATGAGTTCCACGTCGCCACTCTCGTCGCTCTCCTCGATGCGGAGCGCTTGCCCCTCGGAAAGCCTCTCGGTGGGGTCGGTATCACCGAAGAGTTCGTCAGCGACGACTCGAAGGAGATCGATGCCCACCATCTCTTCTTCGAACAGTCTCAGACTTCGTACGTCTGTACCTTTGAAGCCTTCATCGATGTCGACCATGTGGGCTGCCTGAATCTCATGCCACCGATCGAAGTAGGGATCGGACACGTCACTTGGCAGGACGCGGTTCACGATTGCAGAGTCAACCGAGTACCCGAACAGTCCGAGATAGGTATAGGTTCGTCTGGCTTCAGAGATCACCATCTTTTCCGGGTTCATAACGAGCCTTGCGGTCGTCACCTCGGTATCGGACAGAATCTCCCTGATCCCATCGAGACGGTCGTAGAAGCGCGAGACTGCATCGAAGACCGCTTCGTCAGCGAATGGAATTGTGGACACCCTCGAAATGACAGGACGAACCACCTTTGCAACCTTCCTGCTGATCGGGAACATCTTGTCCATGTACCACGACATGACCTCAGGGAGACTGAGCAGACGGAGAGTTTCAGCGGTGGGCGCACAGTCGACGATTATCACGTCGTACTCGCCCGAGCGAGCATGATCTCGCACGGTGGCGAGGGAGAACAGCTCGTCCATGCCAGGAAAGACGGTGAGCTCCTCGGCTTCGATGCCCTTGAGCCCGCTCCAGTCGAACAGTTCCGTCAGGTGGTCCCTCACCTCGCCCCAGGATTCTTCGAGGCGTTGCTGACTGTCGATTTGTTGGGCTTCGAGGTTCGGGACAACCTCAGTGGGATTGTCTCCAAGTGGCACATCGAACGCATCGGCTAGCGAATGAGCTGGGTCCGTTGACATCACCAACGTCGAGTAGCCGAGATCCGCCGACTTGATCGCTGTGGCAGCTGACACTGTCGTCTTTCCGACTCCACCCTTGCCTGTTATGAGGATGATGCGCATCAGGCGCTTTCTTCGGCCCGCTTCTTCAGCCCGCGAAGCGCGGTACCGACGATCTGCTTCTCAGCCTGACGGCGTAGGAACCCTGGAACCTTGAAGGCAGGGTCGACCTTGAGGGCGTACACGACCTCACATCCATCGTCGAGTTCGTTGAACTCGTATCGCCCCTCGAGAGATTTGAGATCCGCATTTGGAATCGCGCTCCATGCAAAACCATTGTCAAAGCCGTAGTCGTACTCGAGTGTGTAGGAGATCTCTTTCACCATTGCATCGATGACGAAGTCGGCCGTTGCGGGCCTGCCGTAATCATCCTCGCTCGTGACCTCGACGAATTTTACACCGTCTGCCCACTCGGTGTACGCCTCAAGGTCAAGCGCCACCTCATACACGTGTTGCGGAGTTGCCGATATCTCCACCTTCTGTACGGTCCCCTCGAGCATCCAATCTCCTTCTTGATCCAACATTGCTCAGCGTAGCGGGCCAACGATGATGCTGATTCTTGTGAGTCGCAGAACGTAACGATACAGGGAATCGGGATTCGGGTACTCGGCGCGGAATCGAGCCAGGCCTTCGTCTATTTCGTCATCGTCAAGGAGCTGCAGCGTGCTCACAAAACGACTTCGAACAGCCTTCGCCCAATCTTGCGCTTTCCTCACAATCGGTTCGCTCGACGTCGTCACTTCCACGCATGAGCCGCGTGACCTGCAGAACTCAGCGATTGCCTCCGGGTGAGGGAACCGCTCAATATCGATCCCGATGATCCGCGGGAACCACCGCCCCAGTGACGAACGCTCGATGGCATCGTGGGCCATCGTCCAGATCTCGATCCGGCCACCGGGCAATACGACACGATTGGCCTCCTCGATGGCTGCCCTCCAATCGTCGTAGTGGATGGACAAATGGAAGTACGCAAGGCCAGCAATGTCATCCGCGAAGGGAAGATGCTGGGATCGGGCCTGCACAACGGCTACGCCCTGCTGCTGGCTGGCACCCGCGAGCATCACCAACGATGGATCGATCACAACGGGAAACCGCATCGGGCCACGCCACGATGCTGCATGTCCACCCGTTCCGCCACCTAGGTCGAGGAGCACTCCCAAACGATCCTCTGCTGATAGGATCGCCCTGGATCGGGCAGCCTCAGACATCGGTCTGAGGCTATATGCAGCCCCAAGATGGTCAAGGTCTATGTCAACCATGGTGCACGGCACGTCCGGTTGCGCGGAAGTAACCGACGTTGATACATCTCGTGTTGCCCACCTGCCAGGTTGTGGCCTGGGGCTGGTGTATGTCTCCAAAGAAGTGAAATGCAGGTTGGTACGCGAGCAGATAGTCGAGTATCTCCTTTGAAGCCTTCCGCGTTCGACCGACGACATCACTTGCAAGAGCCTGCACGTCCGGGGGAACATGGGTACAGAGAATGTCGACGGGTCCAAGGCTCTCAAGTTTTAGGCGCATGTCTTGAGGATCGACCTCGCCTGGCGAGCCTATGCGCGGGATACCACCGCCCACAAAACCCACTGTGGAATTCTCGATGATTCGCGTCTCCGCGTCGACGAAATGCGTCGTCGGCGGAAGGAACTCCCTCAGCATGTCTGGTGGATCGACATTCCCATAGGTCACATACGCATCGGCGCCGTCGAGCGACGCACACACAGTGCGGTACTCCGCTGCCATCAGCGCCGAGATCTCCGAGTCGACTTCTGCCTGCCTTCCAGCTGTTGCTTCGACCCACACTGCCTGCGCCTCGGATCGCAGGCCGCGAGACCGCAGGGATGAGATACGGGTCACCACGTCGATACCAATAACGTCAGCCACAATCCCCTCGCCAGTGCGGTAGTCGATGAGATTGACGAGGTCGCCAAGCACGAGCAGCGGTCCGTCTGTGGAAGCAACCCTTCGAAGGGCATCAGCTGCGCCGTGGACGTCAGATACGATGAGCAACGGTCAGCCCTCCGACTCCGGGCCCAACCAGATCGAAACACCAATGAGGCCTACCGAGCCCACGATTCCCGCGACCACCGTGAGAGCTTCCGGCCATCCGGCATAGAGCGTTGACATTCCCGCCATGCCGAAGCCAATCATGCCCGCGAGAACGAAGCGGCCAGTCCGACCGAATCGGTGCTCTGGGTCAACGTTCTCCCACCCTGCCACGGTTGCAGCGACGGCTGTTGCTGAGATCCAGCCAACCATGAAAAGAAACCCGATGAGCAGTGGCACACCGTAAAGGGCGGTCACGTCGTGGATTCCTTCGGGTTGGTCGGGCGCGCATTGGACACGGCATCAGCGTAGACACCGTCACGATCACATTCGGTGACCGAGAACAGCAATTCCTCTCTCACGGAGTCTCTGGCTTCGCGCTCCAACTCAAATCGAAGAAGGGCCAATGCACGAGAGCCACCTATGTGACCCACCGCCCAAGCGGCATGGCCGCCAAGAAGCTCATCATCGTGCCCGAGATACGCGGAGAGAACATCAAGAGATGCCTCATCGCCGGTGTTTCCGAGAGCGACAAGCGCATTGCGTCGCACAAATCGCATCCGACGCGACGGCACATACCAGTGCGGGACCATCGACTCGAGTTCTTCGTCGCTCGACGTAAGAATCAACTCGGGACTGAGCCAATCGACCGTCGTGTCCCTTGCCATCAACGCGTGCCGACCGGGAGGACACGCGGTAAGGCATTCGTCGCACCCGTAGATTCTCCCCCCTATCGCTGAGCGAAGTGTCCGGTCAATCGTGCCTCTTCGCTGTAGGACTGCAGCAATGCAGCGCCCGGCATCGAGAACACCAGGAGCGATGATCGCATCGGTTGGACACGCAGGAATACAAGCGTCACAGGTTCCACAGGTCCTTCGCATGGGCTGCGTTGGCACGAGCTCTGCGTCCGTGACGACCGATCCGAGAAGAATCCACGGACCAGCTCCCGGGGTGAGGACCATTGTTGATTTGCCGCGCCACGCAACGCCGGCTCGCACCGCAAGTGCTCTGTCGATGAGGCGGTTGTCGTCGTACACGATCTCAAAACGATCGCCAGCTGAATCCAACGCTGCGGCGATCTGATCGAGAACTTCTCGGACGCGCACGTAGCGGTCGCCGTCGGCAAAGCGAGCCAGAGTTCGGCCATCCCTGTCTCCATCACCATCCTGGAGGTAGGGAACCGCCGCGACCACGATGGATGAGGCCCAGGGGAAGGAGTCTGCTGGTCGGGACGCAACCGTTGGGTTCGCGTACGTAAACGAGAGCCCTCCATGCAGCCCCGCCTCGACGCGCGCAACGAGTCGCTCCTCCTCCTCAGGAAAAGCACTCGTGTCAGTCACGCCTATCGTGGCCGAGGTTCGGTCCTCGATCCCCTTGAATGCCTGCAGCAGGTCCATCGGGCCACGATAGGCTCCGACGGGCGAAAGCGTCGAAGCCTGGATCAGACGGGGAAGAGCACCGACATGAACGAGGCCGCGACCTCCGTGAGGTCCTTGCGTGAAGCACCAGCTCGCGCACGGGTCATGATGCTGTGCGTGACCGAGTGTGCCATTTGTGCAAGCTGTTCCGGGTCGCGACTGCTTGAGTCGTAGCTGGTTTGGTTCGCCGCCATTCGTCGGGCTATCGCCGCGTCGGTCTGTTCGAACATGCGCGACAGCTTGTCGCGTAGCTCGGTATCGGACTCGGCTGCATCCGTGGCGACGGTGTTGATGAGGCATCCGCGCGGCGTGCCGTCAGCAAGAGCACAATCGATGCTGGCCTCGAAGAACCGTTGGACAGCAATTCGGTTGTCGGACTCCAATCGCAGAGCAGAAAAGGCCCGACCGCCATGGGTTGCAGCGTAGCGGTCAATGGCCCGAAGGAACAGGTCGCGCTTGTTGCCATAGGTTGCATAGAGACTGGGACGATTGATTCCCATGGCCGAGGTGAGATCCGTCAAGGACGTTCCGTCGTATCCCTTCTCCCAGAAAACGAGAACCGCGGCGTCCAGGGCGACATCGGGGTCGAATGATCGCGGCCGTCCTCTTGGGCGGTCGCGGGCTTGGTTCGTTGCTTCTGCGTCCATTGCACTTGTCATTTGACGGATCGAGACAGCTGTCATTATTATACCGTACGGTACATAAATCAAGAACTGGAGACTCGATGCCGCATCCCGCCCAACCGCTTCCAGCATTTCTAGCCGAACCATCAAAGATCGGCGATGAGATCAGCGTGACCGGTAAGTGGGTTCCAACCAAACCCGGTGGACTCTTTGGTAATTCGGCAGAGTCCAAAGAGATGCTCAAGGAGTGGGAGGACATCCACGCCGGAGCCAGAGCTAACATCGGAGTTCTCTCAACGGAGCTCAACCATGCCGTGGGCGAGGACGCTGTCCTTGTGCACCACGTATTCGCGAGCCCAGCAGCGCTCGTCGATTACTTCTCGACCACCGCAATGCAACACATGAAGGCGCTCACCACAGTCGCCCAGCCCCAGACACACATCGTCCGCGGAACACGCATCCCGGACCAGGTCAAGAATGCAATCGACGCCAAGGGCGTACCCGCCATCTACGGAGAGCTGCTATTTGGATACGTCAGGAACGACTACGGGCAGCCCGACCCGAACACAGCCATCGCCGTCACAGCGAAGTGGGCAGGCAAGACGGACACACCCACTGCCCTC
>JAMBLH010000278.1 GCA_023336875.1 Actinomycetes bacterium | reverse complement strand
CACCTTGTTGTAGTTGGAACCCATCGAGTGCCCGTAGGCACCCGTGACAGGCGTACACACGATGTCGCCAACGACTGTGTCGTCTGGGAGGAAGGCCTCCCTGACAATGATGTCGCCAGCCTCGCAGTGTTTGCCCACGATCCTGGCCTGCATCGGTCGAATCGCTTGTGGACTTCTTGGCAGCATTGCTTCATAACCGCTGCCGTAGAGCACTGGCCTCGGGTTCTCCGATATGCCTCCGTCGACCGAGAGGTAAGTCCTGACGTCTGGCAGCTCCTTGATCGTCCCGACCGTATACGCAGTCACCGCAGCCCTTGCAACTATCGAGCGGCCCGGTTCGGCAAGGATTCTGGCTTTGATCCCGCTCTCTTTGGCAGCGTCAAGAATCGTCTCTGCCCATGCCGTGATCGTGTCAGCGGTCTCGCCCTCGACATAGGCAACGCCGAGGCCGCCGCCGATCGAGAACTCCTCAGCGCCTGACTCGTTGACGAACGGCGCGAGGGCATCGATCGCCCTTGCGTAGTTATCGACCTCGAAGACCTGACTCCCGATATGCGCGTGAAGCCCTTTGAACACCATGCCGTCGGACGCGCGGGCCCTCTCGATCGCGTCTGAGGCGATGCCATCGGTGAGCGGGAACCCGAACTTCGAATCCGGGACTCCTGTTTGTAGATACTCATGGGTATGGGCCTCGATACCAGGATTGATCCGCAGAAGCACATCGGGCGCGCCTTTTCCCGCGCTAACGAGGGACTCGATACGATCCATCTCGTCAAACGAGTCGACGACGATGCGACTGACCCCTGCGTCCATTGCGATTTCAAGTTCCTCCGACGACTTGTTGTTGCCGTGCAGCACGAGCATCTCACCCGGGACGCCTGCGGCGAGAGCGATGTGCATCTCCCCGCCGGTCGCTACATCGATGTGCATGCCAGCCTCGTAAGCCAACTTCGCCATGGCCTTGCACAGGAAGGCCTTGGATGCGTATGCAACACCGTCCCCGAACACGGAGACTGCCTCGGCACAGCGGCTCCGAAGATGTTCCTCGTCATAGATGAACACGGGAGTCCCGAACCGCTCCGCAACATCGATGACGTCACAACCACCGATCCGAAGCCTGCCATCGACGACCTCCGCCGTGTCAGGTAGCAGTTCCCACGGAAGTCGGTTGGCCGTCACATGCGCTCCGGAATCTCTATACCCAGGAGGTCCAGAAGCAGATCCAACGTCCTCAACGTCACCTCGACGAGACTCAGCCACGAAGCCTGGCGGTTCGAATCCTCTTCCGAGAGGATGTGACAGTGCTCGTAGAAACGGCTGAAATCAGTCGCAACCTCAAAGGCGTATTCGGCGATCACGTTGGGACCGCGAAGATCCGCTGCGCGATAGATGACCTCCTGCAAGCGAACGAGGCGCAGCATCAGCACACGTTCTTGATGAACGGTCGGTGCGAGGAGAGCGCCAGGTGAAAGACCCGCGTCGTCGGCCTTCCTCAGTATCGACTTGATCCGCACAGCTGAGTATTGGAGGTAGGGGCCGGTCTTGCCCTCAAAGGAAGAGAATCGTTCGAGATCGAAGACGTAATTCGACATCCTGTGGTTCGACAGATCGCCAAATTTGAGCGCCGCAAGACCGACCTGTCTCGCAATCGCATCGCGTTCTTCCGCTGGATACTCCTCGGCGATTCGGGCCTCATCAAGCCTTTCACGCGCCCCATCGGTTACGAGGCCGATCAGATCACCAAGACGCAGCACACCGCCCTCACGTGTCTTGAAAGGCTTCCCGTCCGTGCCGTTCACGGTTCCGAATCCGATGTGTTCGAGGATCGTCTCATCAGACGCGTAGCCGGCTGTGCGCGCCGCCCTAAAAACCTGCTCGAAGTGCAGGGCCTGGCGCGCATCGACCACGTAGAGACCCGCGTTCATGTCCATATCGCCCACACGCATATCAATGGTGGCAAGGTCGGTGGTCGAGTACAGGTACGAACCATCCGAGCGGGTAAGAAGAAGCGGCGGCATCTCCTTCTTGTCGTCCGGTTGCTCGACATCGATGATGACGGCCCCGTCGGACTCCCGCGCCACACCAGATGCCAGGAGGTCCCTCACCATCGGCGCGAGCCTGTCGTGCACCGTCGACTCTCCGTACCACACGTCGAACTCGACATCGAGTGCACCAAAATCCACACGCTGCTCCGCGACCGATACGTCATGGAAGTGTCTCCACAATGCGAGGTATCCATCACGGCCGTTCTGGAGATCGAAGGTCGCCTGACGGGCACGCTCGGCTGTGTCGGGTTCCTCCGCGCAGCGCTTTGTGATCACCGGATACATCTCCGACAGGTCGTCAAGGGTCACAGGCGACTCGGCTGGGTAGGACCCACTCACCGCTGTGTCGTACTCCGGATCGAAATAGGCCAGATCAGGTTCGCGGTCCTGAAGCTCGACTATGAGCTGCCCCACAGGCATGCCCCAATCGCCGATGTGGATGTCTCCGATGGTGTTGTAGCCGAGGAACCGGAAGATCCGCTTGAGGCTCTCCCCTATGACAGCCGCACGAAGATGCCCGACGTGTAGGGCCTTGGACATGTTTGGACCGCCATAGTCGACGACAACCGTTCGCGGATCGTCAACACTCTCCACGGTCAAACGTTCCGAGTGCTCCATTGCAGCCACAGCACGCGCCAGGGACGCATCGGCCACGACGACATTGAGAAACCCCGGCCCTGCGATCTCGATCGACTCAATGAGCTTCGGAGCTTCGACTCGACGGGCCACTGCCTCGGCGATCTCGCGCGGCTGCCTGCCAACGCTCTTCGCCGCCGCAAGAGCGCCGTTGCACTGGTAGTCAGCAAGTTCGGGGCGCTGGGACACGACGACCTCGCCAAATTCTCTGTCCATGCCCTCAGCTTCGAAGGCGTCCCCGAGAATCTCAGTGAGTTGCTGTTGAAGAGACATCTTTGGACCGTTTCGCTTGCGGTTCGGTTGGCTGGTGGGAAGTAGTGTGCCGAAGACGCAAGGTTACAATCGTGCTGCGCCCCAGTAGCTCAGGGGATAGAGCACCGGCCTCCGGAGCCGGGAGCGCTGGTTCGATTCCAGCCTGGGGCACGAGCAAACGACATACGACACACGACACACGACACACACCGGTGATCAGTCGGCCGTCGTCAGTCGTTCCTGAACGAGGCGGTTCACGAGGGTGCCGTCGAGGTCCTGGCCGCTGCGCATCACGGCACCGATTACCTGGCCCGCAGGTGTGTCGGCGTCTGCACCGAGGTCGGCGATCGCTTGTTCTACGAGTGCTCTGGTCGCTTCCTCATCGAGGACCGTTGGCAGGTACCTGCCCAGATACTCGATCTCGAACGCGAGCTTCGCTGCTTGATCGGAGCCGCTATCGCCCATTGCGTCATACTCGACCTTGGATTTGGACACGCGCTTGACGTAGGTCGCGATTGTCCTGACATAGAGTTCGTCATCAATCTCGCCTGTGAAACCGGGCGCACTCTTGGCAGTCGCAACCTCAGCCTGAACTGACCTGATGGCGTTGAGCGTGTCCTTGTCCCTTGCCTTCATCGCCGTGGTCTGATCGACCCTGAGCTGTTCTTCGATCGTCATTGGTGTCCTTGGTCGGTGAGTCGTGGGCACCACAGAATAGAGAGAAACCATAGGAACAGCGGACGCTCCCTGACATCTGATGGCCGAGGCGCGAAACTTGAGAGAATTCCTGCGGGTTATTTTGTTGCTCCGTAAACTTGGTTTCAAGCCGGGATGGAAGAACCGTTTGACAAATAGGGGGTGATTGTGAAAAAATTCACTTTCGTAAGCCCTATACCACTTGATGTTCTAGGAGACAAAGACGTGCTCACCGTCACCGATTGGAGAGAAATCGCAGCCTGCAGGAATTCGGACCCGGATACATTTTTCCCGGTTGGAACCACAGGCCCAGCGATTGACATGATCGACAAAGCTACAGCGATATGCGAGAGCTGCAGCGTGCAGGAAGAATGCCTCCTGTACGCACTCGAAACGAACCAGGAAGCTGGCGTTTGGGGCGGCCTTCCCGAGGATGATCGGCGCCGGTATCGCAAACGCTGGCTTGCCGAGAGACGCCGACAACGGCAACT
>JAMBLH010000277.1 GCA_023336875.1 Actinomycetes bacterium | reverse complement strand
CCTTGCGGCCGCGTCATCGATATCCGTGACCACAACGGTTGCTACACCATCCAGGCTGAAGCGACGCGCCATTGCCGCGCCGATGCCGCTGCCCCCGCCTGTGATAACAACCACACGATCATTGATCTCCAAGACAAATCCTTCCGCTGACGCTGGACGGTACACGGTAGGCGCAGCAGGGTTGCTCGCAGCGACGCCATACCGTCTACCGTCTACTGTCTACTCCCTACACAGGAACGCTCATGCCACTCGTACCCGCTTCAGAGCTTCCGAACCACATCGGCAAGGAGACTGGCCGCTCTGACTGGTTCACCATCGATCAGGACCGCATCGACAAGTTCGCAGATGCAACGATGGATCACCAGTGGATCCACGTTGATCCAGATTCGGCGGCACAGGGCCCGTTCAGAGGAACGATTGCCCACGGTTTCCTGACCCAGTCCCTGCTCAGCTACCTGACGCTCGAGTCGATGCTGCTGCCCGACGGTGCCGTGATGTACATCAACTACGGCTCTGACAAGGTCCGCTTCATCAATCCTGTGAAGGTCGACTCCCGGATTCGCACCATCTGCGTCCTGAAGGATGTGAGCGAGAAGGCGCCAGGTCAGGTGCTCATCACCAATGCCGTGACGGTCGAGATTGATCGTGAGGACAAGCCAGCGCTTGTTGCTGAATTGCTTACGCTCGCCATCATGGGTCAGCCGTCGTGAGCGGCAGCGAGCAGCAGGCAGAAGTCGTCAATCGCGCGATAGACGAACTTCTCGAGAGCTACCCGCCGGAGTCAACGGAGCCGCGGGCGTTCTGGGGGGCGCAGTACGATGCCGGACTTGCATGGGTTGATTTCGCGGAGGGTGACGGCGGACTTGGAGTCAGCCCGAGCCATCGCGAGGTCGTCTCGAGACGGCTCAACGAAGCGGGCGCTCCGACTTGGAACACGACAGCGAACATCCTTGGCATCGGAATGGGTGCCGGAGTCCTTGCCGCCCACGGAACCCAGGCACAGCGCGCGAAGTGGCTTCGTCCTATGTTCGTAATGGACGAGATCTGGTGTCAGCTCTTTTCCGAGCCAGGAGCGGGATCGGATGTCGCCGGCCTCTCGACGCGAGCTGTCAGGGATGGTGACGAGTGGATCGTCAATGGCCAGAAGGTGTGGACAACGCTTGCACATCTCGCCAAGTGGGGACTCGTGGTGACGAGGACGGACCCCGATCAACGGAAACACCGAGGCATGACGTACTTCGTTGTTGACATGGAGGCCGAAGGTGTCGAGATCCTGCCCCTGTACCAGATCACTGGTGAGGCTGAGTTCAACGAGGTGTTCTTCAACGACACGAGAATTCCGGACGCGTACCGCATCGATGACGTTGGGGCCGGCTGGCGAGTAGCGATGACAACGCTCATGAATGAGCGTGTCGCAATTGGGGGCCGAACGGTACCTCGCGGCGAGGGCACCATCGGTGCGGCAGTCGAGACATGGAACGAGTCGGGGTCTGGTGACGCCGCCACACGAAGAGAACTTGCACGGCTGTGGGGAGAAGTGGAGGCGATGCGACTCACGAGCCTCCGCGCCTCTGAGAACATGCAGGCTGGCGTGCCGGGGCCGGAGGGCTCGACTGGCAAGCTGGCATGGGCTGACCTCAACAAGGAGGTGACGGCGTTCACCGTTGCGATGCAGGGACTCGAGGGCGCGACGATTCCTGAGGGTTACACACTTGAGCCAACGTCGTACGAGACACGCGAGGTTGCGCGGGTGTTGAGCAATCAACGAGCGTTCCTGAGAGCAAGGGCGAACAGCATTGAAGGTGGGACATCGGAGATAATGCGGAACATCCTCGGTGAGCGCGTCCTAGGACTGCCTGGTGAGCCCCGTGTTGACAAGGATCTCCCGTGGAGCGAGGTACGACGTGGCTGATCCCGTTACCTTTTCTCGGTCCGATGAGCAGACCATGCTTGGCGACACGCTTCGTGACTTCCTCGAGGCAACGACCACCCTTGATTCCGTGAGGGAGGCAAGCCTCACAGAGACCGCCATCGACAGGGGTGTCTGGGACGGACTCTGCGAGATGGGTCTCGTGGGTCTCCACGTTCCCGAGGAGTATGGAGGTGTCGGGTACTCGTTTGCTGAGACGGCGATCGTGTTCGAGGAACTAGGCCGCCGAGTTGTTCCTGTGCCGCTGCTGTCGACCGTGATGGCTACGGAGGCAATCCTCGAATCCGGGTCCGATGCACAGAGGGCTGCACTGCTACCGCCCATCGTGTCAGGCGCCCGAATCGCTTCTCTCGCCGTATTCGAGGATGCGCATGACGTTGATTCGGTAGAAACGCTGGCCGAACCGGTCGATGAAGGATGGACTCTGTCCGGGACGAAGCGGTACGTGATCGACGCCCCGAATGCCGATCAGTTCATTGTTTCCGCACGCACACCCGATGGTGTCGGCCTATTCGTAGTGGAGGGGGGAGCCGGAAGTCTGTCGGTGGCTTCAACGCCGGCACTTGATGCAACTCGCCCCCTTGGTGAGGTCTTGCTGGATGAGGTCACCGTGGAGGCCGACGCGTATCTGGGCGGAGGTCCGTGCGGCAACGCGGTCGCTACAGCTTTGGACGTTGGCGTCGTCGCTATTGCACAGGAACAGGCAGGGGGCGCACAGCGGTGCCTCGAGATATCTGTCGAATATGCGAACGATCGATATCAGTTCGGTCGTGCAATCGGTTCATTCCAGGCCGTGAAGCACATGTGCGCCGACATGCTCGTGTCGGTTGAGCACGCGAAGTCAGTTGCCTGGCACGCATCCCGTTCGGTTGGCGACCCTGAGGAGGCCCGGATTGCGGTTCCTCTAGCTATGTCAGTGTGCTCAGACGCGTATATGAAGGCAGCAGGCGACACGATCCAGATATTCGGCGGCATCGGATTCACGTGGGAGCACGACGCCCATCTCTATTTCAAACGCGCAAAGTCGCTTTCGCTGCTCCTGGGTTCAGTCGACCACTACCGCGACAGACTCGCCGACGCAATAGGAAT
>JAMBLH010000276.1 GCA_023336875.1 Actinomycetes bacterium | reverse complement strand
GCCGAAGATGATGAGGCGCCAGAGGCGGATGGTGGCGATGATGAGGAGAAGGTTCTTCTTGTCGAGCAGGGCATCACCGTGCACGATCTTGCGAGACTTCTCCAGATTCGCACAGCTGAAATCGTCAAGACACTGATGTTTATGGGAGAGATGGTTCCTGGCGGTGGGGAGATTCCCGTCGCAGCCATCGGGCCTCTCGGCAGGGAGCTCGGGTGGGAACTGCTTGTAGCCGAGTCAGATGAGGATGAAGAGGAGGACACGGGCCGCGAGCGTTTCCTCGTTGAGTACGAGGACGACCCGGCCAGCGTGGAAACTCGAACACCGGTCGTCACCGTTATGGGTCACGTGGACCACGGTAAGACGCAGCTGCTCGACACGATCCGCAGTACCAACGTCATCGAGAGCGAGGCCGGCCGCATCACGCAGCACATCGGCGCATATCAGGCAGAGCACGCTGGCTCGACGATCACTTTCATCGACACGCCCGGCCACGAGGCGTTCACCGCTCTCAGGGCAAGGGGAGCAGAAGTCACCGACATCGCCATAATTGTCATTGGTGCTGACGATTCCGTCATGCCTCAGACAGTGGAGGCGATCAGCCATGCAAAGGCTGCGGACGTCCCGATGATCATCGCAATCAACAAGATGGATCTCGAGTCCGCAGATCCACACAAGGTGCGAGCCGAGCTCACACAGCACGAGATCGTTGTCGAGGACCTCGGCGGCGATGTGCCAGCGATTGAGATTTCAGCGCTCAAGGGCACAAATATCGATGAACTCCTCGAAATGATCTCCCTGGTGGCCGAGGTGGAGGAGCTCACGGCAAATCCGAAGGCACCGGCAGTTGGAACCGTGATCGAGGCACAGCTTGAGGTCGGTAGAGGTCCGGTTGCCACAGTCGTTGTGCAGCGCGGCACCCTGAAGCGTGGCGATGCTCTCGTTGCAGGTCCCGTCGCCGGCAGAGTGCGCGCCATGTTCAACGACCAGGGCGACCAGGTCAAGGAGGCGGGCCCATCAACACCAGTTGTGGTGATGGGCTGGGATGAAGTTCCGACCGCAGGCGACATGTTCGAGGTACCAAAGAACGAACGTACGGCGCGCAAGCTTGCGCAGGTACATCTCGACGATCTCAGGTCGAAACAACTCGTCGTGCCGACAGCAATTGACAGGCTTGGCATGCTCGTCGAGCAGCTCCGCACCCAGGATCACTCAGAGCTGCGGATTATCCTCAAGACCGACACACACGGATCGCTCGACGCGATCAGGGACTCGATTGGCAAGATCAGCAGAGATGATGGATTCGTGACCATCGTCCATGCCGCGGTGGGTGGCGTCACCACCAACGACGTCACGCTTGCTGAAGCATCGGACGCCATCATCTACGGCTTCAACTCGCGACCCGACGCACCGGCACGCGCCGAAGCAAAGAGGACTGCTATCGAGATCAGAACGTTCTCGATCATCTACGAATTGTTGGACGATGTCGAATCTCTCCTGGTTGGCGAACTCTCCCCCGAAGAGATCGAGCAGTTCCTCGGCGTTGCAGAGGTGCGCGAAGTATTCCGAGCACCACGGCTTGGTTCCGTGGCCGGCTCCTATGTCACTGAGGGTTCCATAAACCGCAATGCGCGTGCAAGACTGGTCCGAGACGGAGTCGTCGTGTATGACGGCACCATCGTGTCCCTACGTCGGTTCAAGGATGATGTGCAGAACGTTGCCACCGGATTCGAGTGCGGCATCGGCCTCTCCAAGTTCAGGGACATCAAGGTCGGGGACACCATCGAATCCTTCGAAGTGCGCGAGATCGCCCGCACCTAATTCTCCGTACAAGCTGCCCGGCCACTCCGGGGCGCCCGAGAGGTTGAAGAGGCTCTATGTCACGTCAGAAAACTCCGAGGATGCGCAAGGTCAATGAGCTGGTGCGTGAGGTTGTTGCTGACGCCGTCACCGACCTGAAGGACCCCCGTATCGGGTTCCTGACGATTACGGGGGCCGAGACAAGTCCTGACCTGCGCCATGCCGTCGTGTACTACTCGGTCCTTGGTTCCGATGAGGAGAAGGAGGGGACGGCCGCTGCCCTCAACAGTGCTCGATCTCGAATCCAAGGCGTCCTTGGGAGCGAGACACGTATGAGATACACGCCTGTGCTCGAATTCAAGGTGGATCCCTCGATCGACGAAGGCTTGCGGATCACTCAGATTCTCGCGGATCTCGAGGAAGCTGAGGAGGAGGAGGATAATGTCTGACGTTGCAGACGACCTTGCAGCGGTGGCGAACGTCCTCAGATCAGCAGAAACGATTGGTGTCGTCGGTCATGTTGGTCCAGACGGAGATGCACTCGGTTCGATGATCGGTCTTGCCCGATCCGCCCGTCTTGCTGGAAAGCAAGCGGTGGCTTCGTTCGACGAACCTTTCGTCGTGCCGGACGAGATGTCGTTTCTCGACGACTCGGTACTTGTTCCGCCGCGGGACTTTCCAAGGGATCTCGATGTGGCTGTCGTCGTCGACACGTCGGTCAGAAGTCGTGTGGGGTCGCTTGCCGGTGCAATGGAACTTGCGGGCAAACTCGCAGTGATAGACCATCACATCTCCGATGGGGAGTGGGGTGACGTGGTCGCCATCGATGCAACCGCTGGCGCAACGACCGAGCTCGTTCACGAGCTGCTTCAGCTCCTTGGATGGCCCATCGACAAAGAGGTGGCAACGGCGTTGTATACGGGCCTTGTCACCGACACGGGCCGTTTCCAGTATTCATCGACGTCATCACGTACCCATGACATAGCTTCTGATCTACTTGCTCGCGGTGTGGAAACGGATGTGATCGGGCAGAAGCTGTTCGAGGAGGCTTCGTTTGGCTACTACGAGGTTGCGTCGAAGGTCCTCGGTCGATCGATCCTCGATGAGGACCATGCATTTGTGTGGTCGATCATGGAGCCAGATGATCTTGAGTCCGCAGGCATCGCGTCTCACGAAACTGACGGCCTTATCGATCTTGTGCGGATGGCAAGGGGCACAGAGGTCGCCTGTCTTCTCAAGCGAAAGCAAGCGGGTGTGATCAAAGGAAGCCTCCGTTCACGTGGGCGTGTTGACGTTGCGGCAATCGCGCGGTCGTTTGACGGCGGTGGTCATCACAATGCCGCGGGCTTCACTTCCGCGGAGGATCCCGCCGCCATCATCGAACAGATCGTCGCCCACCTGTCGTGACGGAACGCGGTCCCACCGGGTTCCTTCTGGTCGACAAGGAAACAGGATGGACCTCCCACGACGTAGTGGCGAAGATTCGCGGTTCTATCGGCGGCAAGGTTGGTCATGCGGGAACGCTCGATCCAATGGCAACGGGGCTTCTTGTCGTCGGCATTGGCACAGCTACGCGGCTCCTGAGGTTCGTCCAGGTCGCTGACAAGGAGTATCTCGCCACAGCTCTCTTCGGCGTCGCAACGGATTCGCTCGACGCTGACGGGGCCGTGCTCACGAGAGAACCCCTCCCCGTGACGCCTGAGGACGTCGATGCCGTGATGGAGCGCTTCCGTGGGCCGATCATGCAGGTACCACCGATGGTGTCCGCACGAAGGGTCGAAGGTCGGCGCTTGTACGATCTAGCCAGAGAAGGCAAGATCGTGGAACGAGAGGCACGGTCAGTAACGATCCACCAACTTGAACTTGTGGATCTTGCGCCATCTGATTACCCAGAAGTCACGTTTCGAACCGTGTGTACAACCGGAACCTACATTCGTACACTCGGAGATGATCTTGCGCGGGCGGTTGGTGGAAGGGCACACCTGATCGCACTTCGTCGGATTCGCATCGGCTCTCTCAACGTCACAGACGCCTTCTCTGTCGATGATGTCGTGACGGCCGCTGAGGAGGGAGCGATCGATCGTGTCATCACTGGATCGAGCGAGACCCTCTCAGACCTGCCTGAGATTCGTGTTGATGACGACATGGCAGAGGCAGTACGCAATGGCAGAGAACTGTCCGATGTCCTTCTGCCAGAGGATGTCGATCCTGAGGTGCCTGTACGCATCGGAGATCGCCACGGAGAACTCCTGGCAGTGTACCGTCATGAGCGAAATGCGCTCCGACCAGAGGTTGTGCTCCCGTGAATGTCTATAGAGGCGACCCATCGAACTGGGATACAGGTGGACAACCCACAGCTGTCGCAATTGGTGTGTTCGATGGAGTACATCGGGGGCACATTGCCGTGCTCAAACGACTGCAGGAGCAATCAGGGGATATGCCGGTCATCGCGATGACATTCGCAGTCCATCCTGATGAAGTCGTGACCGGGATGCCAGCCCCGCCCGCACTGGCTCCGCTGGAACGTCGAATCGAGAAGCTGGGCGAGACAGGTCTCGATGGCGTCGCCGTGATCGACTTCGACGAGGATGTTCGCCAACTCTCACCTGAGGAGTTCATAAGGAGTTTCATCGTCGATGGACTCAATGCCGCCATCGTGTCGGTGGGGGAGGATTTCCGTTTCGGGTTTCAGGCCAAGGGAACCGTTGACACACTCAGGATAAGTGGCGGGGAGTACGGGTTCGATGTGGTAGTCACGCCGATTGTCGACATCCACGGGACCGAGGTCCGGTCGAGTGCTATTCGAGCCGCCGTCGCGTCGGGCGGAGTCGCTCTTGCGTCGAGCATGCTTGGACGGCCATTCGAGATCGAGGGCACTGTTGTGCCAGGTGACCTGCGCGGGAGATCGATCGGATTTCCTACAGCGAACATCACGATGCCCGAATGTCTCGTTCGGCCAGCAACAGGTGTGTACGCCGTACGGTGTGAGATCCATGGCAGACAGTATCTCGGTGTGAGCAATGTCGGTACGCGTCCAACGTTTGGCGGCGTGGACGAGACGATCGAGGTCCACCTACTCGATATCGACGAGGACCTCTACGGTGAGACGATGCGTGTCCGCTTCATCGATCGGTTGCGGTCGGAACAGCACTTCGAGTCCGTAGAGGCCCTCGTCGCACAGATCGAAAATGACATAGAAGAAGCTCGTTCTCTACTTGCGCCCGAGCGCAAATAGAGAACGAGCCGAAACTCTTGTATTGGGCGACGTAGAGGGGCATGCTGGCGTGGTCCGCACTTCCTGAGAAGGAAATGCGATGCTGTCTCTGCTGCTCGTCGGAATTCTGGCTGGAATCCCACTTGACGCTCCGCCGGAGCCTCTTGCTCCTGGAGATGGTCTTGTCCTGTCTCCGACACCGATTGTCCGTTCGCCGGTCCGGCTACCCGAGCCCAGACCGCCAGTGGGAGGACGCGGTGTCGGTGGCGCACTCGGGGTTGGCGCAATCGCCGGTGGAGCGGTGCTCACGCAGGTGCGGCGCAGGAAGGACGACGAACCGTACTACGTCGTGGTCCACGGCAACGGTGGCTCGGCGGAGGATTTTGCTCTGCTCCTGGACCGACTCGGGATCGGGAGTGATCGGGTGACAGCGTTCGACTATCGAGACGTCGCTGGCGGTTCGACCTCGCGAGAGGCGAGTCGCACAGCATCGACGGAGCGGGCCGCTGAGGCACTCGACGTGCTCATCCGTGATCTCTCTGTTGAGCACGGCAGCATCTACTCGATCCATCACTCGAAGGGCGGAGCTGTTGGTGTTTCGATGATCGGTGCGCTTGACGATGGCTCGCGCCCTCCAATCGATGGCTATGACGGAGCTGCGCTTCTCGATCCGGCCATTGGAGCCGGGTGGTTGGGCCGTCTGCAGCGGCTTGGTGGTTTGAGCACATTGCTGCCGGACAACGGAGGCTTTGATGTGCAACGCTGCACCGATGGCGAGTGCCGCGATGTCAGGGAAAACCTTGGAGAGGCGTCTGGGGTCGAGGTGATCGCGATCAGGAATCTTGATGCGGAGGTGACAAACTTCAGGGATCGGCCCGAAGGCCTCAGGGTGTATGACCTGGTTCACGACGGAGGCGCGCCGGCAAGGTATCTGTTTCCTGTCAGCCCGCTCCTTGGTTTCAACCGTATCTGGAGCGCGCATGGTTCCGTCCTCGAGCATGAGGCAGTCGCCGACTGCATCAAAGCGGAGGTGGCAGCGCAGGGGAGTTGCGTGTGGAACGACGGCAAGCGAACAGCAACTCGGCGCTCCGGTGGGGGCGGAGGCGGCTCATCATTCAAGTGAGATCGCTCGGCCTCAGCGAATCGTGGCTTTTGGCGTGGCTCGCGGGCACATGCTCCCGCTGGCCACGCTGAAACAACTGCCAGTTGAATACATCGATACAACGTGGCCTTGCTATCATCCCTCGTGGGCATTCGCCAAGCGGGCTCCCGCCCGCCGACTTACTCGCGTAAGAAAGTACCTCGTGAACGACACGCAAACTGTTGTAGATGAATATGGCACGCACCCGAACGACACCGGTTCTCCGGAGGTTCAGGTTGCGCTGCTGACAGGGCGTATCAATCACCTCACCGAGCACCTGAAGGTCAACAAAAAGGACCATCACAGCCGGAGAGGTCTACTCATGATGGTAGGGAAGCGTCGGCGACTGCTCCGGTACCTCCAGGAACAAGATGTGGAGCGTTACCGGTCCCTTATTGCAAAATTGGGACTTCGTCGCTAGTTCTGACGTGAGGGTGGCTTTGGCCGCCTTCAGTCATATCTGGTTCGACCAAACGACGGAGGATGATAACCAGTTGTCAGTGGTCGCTATTCGATCAATCCCCTCGAATGCCGACCACTGCCAATTGGGTCTCCTCCCATACAGAAGGAGAAACGAGTGGCAGAGACCACCGTCCGCGGGCGTGTAGGCGATGTAGAAATATCGTTCAGCACAGGAAAGCTCGCACAACTCTCAGATGGAGCAGTCCTTGCTCGCATCGGAGACACATCGGTCCTTGTGACCGCAACCGCAAAGCGCACCATCAGGGAGGGCGTGGATTTCTTCCCGCTCACCGTTGATGTTGAGGAGCGCACCTACGCAGTCGGCCGTATCCCAGGGTCGTTCTTCCGTCGTGAAGGACGCGCATCTGAGAAGGCGATCCTTGCTGATCGTCTCATCGACCGTCCGCTGCGTCCGAACTTCGCAGAGGGATATCGCCACGACACGCACGTCGTTGGAACAGTCCTTTCAGCAGACCTCGAGAACCCACACGACATCATCACACTCAACGGCGCATCCGCAGCGTTGACGATGAGTCCGATTCCGTTCGAGGGCCCCCTTGGCGCAATCAGACTCGCGCTCACCGATGGTGAATGGATTCCTTTCCCCACCTACGAGCAGGGCGAAGAAGCCGTATTCGAGATCGTCGTTGCAGGAAAGCGCAACGCTGAAGGCAACATCGACATTTCGATGGTCGAAGCTGGCGCTTCCGAGAACGGCTACCGCATGGTTCAGGACGGCCAACAGGCCCCTGACGAAGCAACCGTTGCTGCTGGTCTTGAGCTCGCAAAGGACTACATCGCAACACTCGTCGATCTCCAGCTCGAGCTTCTCGAGAAGCATGGTGAGCCGGAGCCGGTCGAGTGGATCGTCGTCGAGGACTACTCAGATGAGATCTATGAGCAGGTCGAAGCGTTTGCGAAGGCCAAGCTTGAAGCGCTCGGAACGATCGTCAAGAAGCACGAGCGCCAGAACGCTGAGTCTGAGATCAAGGCGGAGACGATCGAGTCTCTCGGACTTGACGCTGACGACACCGGCAGTCTCAAGCAGGCAAAGGCAGCCTTCTCCACGGTCCAGAAGAACGTCATGCGTTCACGGGTGGTGGCAGAGGGTGTTCGTATCGATGGGCGTGGTCTCACTGAGATCCGTCCACTGACGATCGAGGTTGGATTGGTGCCAGGAGTCCATGGCTCTGGCATGTTCCAGCGTGGCGAGACACAGGTGCTCAATATCACAACGCTTGGCATGCTGAAGATGGAGCAGATGCTCGACACGATCTCTCCCGAGGACTCGAAGCGCTTCATGCATCACTACAACATGCCACCCTACGCCACAGGCGAAGCTGGGTTCATGCGCGGTCCGAAGCGTCGCGAGATCGGACACGGTGCCCTTGCCGAGAAGGCGTTGCACCCTGTGATCCCGCCCGCAGAGGACTTCCCGTACGCATATCGCCTCGTGTCTGAGGTGCTCATGTCAAACGGTTCCTCATCGATGGCTTCGGTGTGTGGATCGTCGCTGTCGCTTATGGATGCAGGTGTTCCTATTGCTGCGCCGGTTGCCGGTATTGCAATGGGTCTCATCTATCAGGATGGGGAGTTCGTAACCCTCACCGACATTCTCGGCGTCGAGGATCACCTCGGTGACATGGACTTCAAGGTGGCAGGAACACCAGACATGATCACGGCCATGCAGCTCGACACCAAGATCGAAGGTCTGCCAGCAGATGTTCTCATCGGAGCTATGAACCAGGCATACGATGCCAGACAGTTCATTCTCAATGCAATGGCAGAGACGATCTCTGAACCACGTAGCGAGCTTGCTGAGAAGGCTCCGAAGATCGAAGCGGTCATGGTCCCCAAGGACAAGATTGGTGAGGTCATCGGCCCGAAGGGCAAGACCATTCGTGAGCTTGAGGAGGAGACCGGTGCGGTTATCGAGATTGACGACGACGGAACGGTGCGCGTTGGTGCTCCCGATACGGCGTCGATGAATCTCGCCAAGGACCGGATCCTTGCTATCGGCTTCCCACCAGAGGCCAAGATCGGTGAGGTGTACGACGGTGAGGTTGTGAACATCACCAAGTTCGGAGCCTTCGTCAACATCCTTCCTGGACGTGATGGACTGTTACACATCTCCAAGATCGGTGGCAACAGGCGCATCGATCGTGTCGAAGATGTCCTCAACCTCGGCGACGGCGTCAAGGTCGTGGTTCGTGAGATCGACGATCGTGGGAAGGTCAGCCTCGACATGGCTGATGCACCATCAGGCGATGCCGATGGTGGCTCTGATGCTCCGCAGGAGAAGAAGAGCGAGGATCGTGGCGAGAGCCGTGACTCTCGTGGAGGCGGTTCTGATCGTGGGAACGGAGGCCGCAGCCGCAACCGGGACAACCGGGACAACCGGGATCGAAACCGCGACGACAAGCCAGCCGACAAGCCGGGCCGCAAGGTTGTGAGCTTCGAGGATGAGTTCGAGTCGAACGTCTGACGTTCAGGCACTGACAGTCAGTGCAACAAGTCGAAGAGAGGCCCGGGAGTGATCCCGGGCCTCTCTTTCATGAACGATCAAGCGGCTACAAAACGTCCAGGGTGCAATAGCATTCTGGCCAGTGGCATCGATAGCACCAGACACCGAGATGTTCAGAGAGCTCGGAGAGGGACTTTGGCGACCAGAGACACGTTCCAGCCGCGAGTGGCTCGATGGGGTGCTCGCATGGATGGAAACTGAAGTTCGAACAGGCCACTACATCCGCGGAGTGACCGTTCCTCCTGATCCACCGAGGTGACCAGGAAAAGAGGAGAGGCCCCGGACTGATCCAGGACCTCTCCTTTGGCAACTGTTCTGACAACCGTTACTCGAGTACGAACGTCAACTTCATGTCGACACGGAAATGCTTGATGGTTCCGTTTTCGTCCATCTCAACCTTGTGTTCCGAGATCCAGGCTCCCCGGATTCCGTCAACGCTCTGCTGGGCTTTTGCGATGCCCTTGCGGATGGCGTCCTCGAAGGACCCGGGGGAAGTAGACGTGATCTCGATCACCTTCGCTACTGACACGTTTGGTGCTCCTTTTGCTAGCGGCGAGCTCTGTTGTTGAGAATACACGACAGGTCTTGGGTAGCGGGAGTGCTCGAACTCGGTGGGGAGAGATCGCCCTTGCAAGCGAACGTATGTTCGACTACAGTGACCTCCCAGCGGAGGCGCACGCTGGTGTGAGAAAACGAGAGGACACCAGCGGTGGTCGCCACCATTCAGCACTTTGTCGAAGCCTCGACCTTTGAGCACCGCGATCCGGAAAAGATCAGCAATGTGCTTTCGCTTGCTCCAGGGCAGATCGCAGGTCTGACCGGTATCCCCGGATCAGGGCTCACCCGCATCGGTATGTCACTGCTTGCTCCTCATGCCGTCCATGGTCCGCTGGTATATCTTGATGTGCGTGGATGGGCGAGCCCCATGGCTGCCTGGGAGGTGGGGATCGAACCCGAGCGGCTCGTGGTGGTACGCAGCAGTGACATCGTGTCGTGGAGTCGCATCGTCGCGACGCTGCTTGACGGTGTGTATGGCGTGTATGCCGAGGTACCTGCGGGTCTGCGAGAGCAGTCGTTGTACAAGCTTGCGGCAAAGGCACGGGCCAAGCGGACCCCACTGGTGCTCCGCCCTGTCTCGGGAAGTCTTCCCAGTGGGATAGCACACCTCAATCTTGAAGCCAGTGAGGTGCTCTGGGAGGGTGCTGAGGACGGTCACGGCAATTTGACGAACCGCCGTACCCGTCTTGTTGCGTCGGGAAAAGCAACCAGAGGCATGGTACGAACAATCGAAGTAGAGGATGATGGAACGAACGATCTGCGTGTGGTACCCCACATGGGCACTCAGGAAACCAGGGCTGCCAACCGACGGAACCGAGCAAGCTGAACCGATCCAAGCAGTGGGGCAGGACGGACGCATCGTTGCGTGTAACGAAGCCGCTGCCGCTTTTGGTGTGGTTGTTGGGATGTTGCGTTCCTCAGCTGAGGCGATCTGCCCAAATGTGGTAACGATCGTTCAGGATCTGAGTGTTGAGATGGCGCGGTTCGAGCCTGTGGTGCAGGCAATCGAGTCCATTGTTCCCCGTGTTGAAGTGGCTGAGCCGGGCACGATGTATCTCCCCATTGGTGGAGCCGTTGTCTACTACGGAGGAGAGGAGGATCTCTGCGATCGCATAGACAAGGAGCTTGACAGCTTCGGAGGAGATCGCCGCATGGGACTTGCTGAGGGTCCCTTTGCCTCCTATCAGGCGGTACGTCAGACAACTCGATCCCACCCGAGATACATCGTTGACGATGATGAGAGATTTGTGGCGAACCTCGACGTGGCAAGCCTTGGTAGCGACGACCTTGCTGCAACGTTCCGCTGGCTTGGTATCACCACTCTCGGGGATGTTGCAGAACTGCCGCGCGATGCAATCATCTCCCGGTTCGGGCGTGTGGGTCTCGAGGCGCATCGCAGGGCTCAACGTCTTGACCGCAGCACACACCCGAGAGACATCCCAGAGGATCAGGTCGTGGTGTCACATTTCGATCCACCCATCGAGGATTCTGAGCGGGCAGCTTTTGCGGCTCGAAACCTTGCTCAGCGTCTTGTGGGAAACCTCTCGCCGCACGGTGTTGCACCGCACCGTGTGATCGTGACCGCGACCGCGGCGGATGGAACCGAGCAAAAACGGACATGGCGAAGTGCAGATCCGTTCACCGAACGAAGTCTTGCCGAGAGGGTCCGTTGGCAGCTCCGGTCATGGATCGAAGGGGTATCTGGAGGGATTCGGGGTGGTCTCGCCACATTGCAGTTGGAACCAACCGATCTATCTGGTTCTGGCCGTCAGATGGCGCTCGTTGAGGATGCGAGGGCGTTCGAGGAGACTCAGCGGGTGTTCATGGAGGTGCAGGCCATTGCGGGTAGGGACAATCTGTTGGTGGGAACTCCTCAGGGCGGTCGCGACCCTGGTGAACAGATGCTGTGGACCAGATGGGGGGAGGAGGAGAGCGTTCCCGAACGTGATCCTGAAGCTCCGTGGCCCGGGCGTATTCCGAGTCCTGCCCCCGCGCTTGTGCCACCCGAACCTGTGCCGTTCGAAGTTACCTGGGTGGAGGGGATCCCAGAACAGGTGCGTCTTCGAAGCCGCTGGGTGCCCGTGCTGTCATGGGCTGGCCCGTGGCGGAGAGTTGGTCGTTGGTGGGACGGCGAAGACTCGTCAGACCGCTACCAGATCGTTACCTCGGCAGGGGCCTATCTCTGTGAGGTCAGAGAGGGACGAACCTACCTGATGGGTGTGTATGACTGAAGAGGAAAGTTCACAGTTCACAGTCAACAGTTCACAGTTGGAAGAGGGAAGTCGTCAGTCGTGGGTCGTGGGTCGTAGGTCGTTGTACGCGCGGTTCATGTTGGATTCGACCTCTGCGGTCAGCTTCTTCAGATCGTCCTTGTTCGTCATGCCAGATGTGTCGATCGGATCGAGGACGTGGAGGGTCGCGTTCCCAGGGAAGAAGATTGGCGAGCCGGGTTTGGAGATGCGGTCGGTCCCCTCGATGATGACCGGGAGCAGCGGCAGGCCGGTATCGATAGCGATACGGAAGGCACCCTTGTGGAAGGGCAACAGTTCGGACTCAGTGCCACGTGTTCCCTCGGGAAAGACGATCAATGAGTTCCCGCGTTCGCTCGCGAGCCGGACACCTTCATTGATGGCCTTCCTGGACGAACCGCCCTTTGACCTGTTGATCTCGATGATCCCGACAGTGCGCATCCCCTGTCCGAACAACGGGATCCTGAAGAGTTCCTTCTTCGCGAGGAATCGACCGCGGACAGGAAGATACCAAATGAGTATCGGGATATCGAACATGGAGAGATGGTTCGACACGATGACGTAGCGTTGGTCAGGATCAATGCGCTCGATGTCGAATACTTCGACGTGAACGGGAGGTAGGCGCAGATAAAGGTGAGACCAGTATCTGAGGATCTTGTCATGGATTGGGGCTGTAGGGCGGAACGCCCCATAGATGATGATGATTGCGGCGAACAACATCGTTATGACAAAGAACAGAGGTACGAGTACGAATGTTCGGATTCCCGCAAGCAGAGTGCGAACCATGCCCGGTAGCGTAGACGAACGAGCGAGGATGAGCGGATGAGGACGATTTCTATAGATGCTGCGAGACGGATTGCGCTCGGAGCACAGGGATTCAACGGAGGGCGTCCATCGGGGCGGATCGACGTGCGACATTTCCGGCGAGTGATGGACACGATCGG
>JAMBLH010000275.1 GCA_023336875.1 Actinomycetes bacterium | reverse complement strand
TCGAGATGCATCCCCAGAAGTCCGAGGTCTCCCATCTGTGTGATGAGATCCCGTGGGAGGATTCCTTCGTCCCACCACTGTGCGATGTTCGGCGTGACCTGATCGGTAACGAACTGTGCCACGGTGTCGCGCACAAGACGCTCCTCTCCGCTGAGCAGCTGATCGGTCTGTAGGAAGTCGATCGGGTTGAGCGTCCCAGGGCCGAGGGTCTCGGTCATTCCTGGACCCCGTCCGGGTGGGTGTCCAGAGGTTTCCGCAGCCACACATCGCGCTGAGGGAACGCGATGACGATGTGTGCATCGCGGAGGGCTCGGTCAATGGACCTGATTACCTGATCTCGCGCCAGGAATTCATCCATCATGGACGGCAGATGCCAACACCACACCTGGATTCGGATGGCGGACTCCTCATACGAGATGATGCCGATCGTTGGTTGTGGATCGTCGAGCACCAGATCGAGGCCGGTAACCGCGGCAGTGACCACATCCAGTGCGGCATCGAGGTCAGTACCGTACGCCACCCCAACGTTCACTGTTGTTCGACGCGCTCCCTCATCAGAGAGGTTGGTGATCGGCGCCTTGAGCATTGAGATGTTCGGAATGGCCACAGTCTGGCCATCGGGAGTGACGATGATCGTGGTCCTTCCGTTCGTTTCCTTGACGGTGCCGAGGTAGTCGCCGTGTTGGATGAGGTCACCCACTCCGAAGGGCCCGCGTGCCTGGATTATCAGGCCTGCTGTGAAGCTCT
Organism: Actinomycetes bacterium; assembly: GCA_023336875.1. Taxonomy (GTDB): domain Bacteria; phylum Actinomycetota; class Acidimicrobiia; order Spongiisociales; family UBA5794; genus B3-G11. Next base: position 1,052 of record JAMBLH010000275.1, on the reverse strand, counting down.
CGAGCAACGGTCGGCTCGCAAAGAAGATCAGCACCGCAACAACGAGCAGGATCAATAGGACGGGTTGGGACTGAAATCCAAGATACGGTAGCGCTATGAGTACGCCGACGAGGACGACGAGGTACCCAGTGAAACGACTGAGAGAGTCCCGAGCAGCCTCTGGGAGGCCTTCGACCGAGGAGAGCCACTTGCGTATCAGGCGGTTCGCTGCGAATGCGATGAGAAGCGACACTGCGATGATGAGCAGAGCGGTCACGACATCGCGGCCAGTCACGTCGTTCGCGTCAACGATGTCGCTGACATCGATGGGAATCGTCTGAAAGAGCATCAGAACAACGTAAGGGGATCGACGTCTGTATCACAGCCAGCAACGCCGGACCATGGCAGCCTCTCCATGAATGCCCAACTTCGGCGGTGCATCGTTGACGGCCCGAGAAGCTGTAATGCAGCACGATGCTTTGAGCAGGGATAGCCCTTGTTCGAGGCGAACCCATACCACGGGAGCTCGTGCGCGATGTCGCGCATCATCGTGTCGCGGGTCACCTTTGCAATGATGGAAGCAGCGGCAATGCTCAATGAGATTGTGTCTCCTTTGACAATCGGCGTGGTGTCGAGCGTGCCTACGAAGTCCCATGGGCCGTCGACAAGAGCATGGCCAGGCTTGACGCCGAGCAGAGCGAGTGCACGCTGGGTCGCAAGACGCTGCGCGTCTGACATGCCAAGTGCGTCGCATTCCGCTGCAGACGCATGGCCAACCGACCAGGCTGTGGCCCACTCCTTGATGCGACCAACGAGAGCGTCGCGCTCAAGTTCAGTGAGTTGCTTGGAGTCTCTGATCTTGTACATCCGGCGATCCCTGGGGATCACGACCGCCCCGACCGTCAGGGGCCCGGCCCATGCTCCCCTGCCAACCTCATCGATTCCTACGACTGTTGTACTGCCCGACTCCCACAATGACGTCTCGAAGGCAATGCCTGGCGCTGTGCGAGTCAGTGAGGGACGAAGCCGAGGAACTGTGGTGGTCACGGCACGAGGATATCGGAAGGACGACG
>JAMBLH010000274.1 GCA_023336875.1 Actinomycetes bacterium | reverse complement strand
TCCTCGTCCTCCTCGTCCTCCTCGTGCTCCTCACCAAAGGTGGCGGCCAGTCCTACAGCGAGGGTATCGAGTTCCGCCTTGGTCAGGCGAGCCCTCGTCAGCGAGTAGAGGCGTGGGGGCATCGATCCTTCCCGGACGGTCTCGGCGGACTCGTCGCCCTCCTGGGGTCGGTTCCATTCTGAATAGTTGAGCTCGGAGCGCCCCTCGTCGACTTCGTTCTGGATGAACCATGAGATCGGTGCCACTTCGGCGTACCATCTCCACTGAGTCTCGTTGCTGTGGCAGTCGAAACACGCCCGAGCTGCCAGCTCGCGTGTCGTCGGTGAATCCCACGCCGGCTCGGCGATCACAGGTGGGTTCTCGTGGTCACGTCCGTAGGGCACGAACTGGATGACGACCGCGACGCCAACCAGTGCGATGAGTCCACGCTTTAGCCAAGTCACCTTCGAGTTTCCCGTTCGTCCACGCCCTCCCCTCTCCACTCTACTCCTCCGACGCACTGTGTCATGGGCGCTCCTGCAGGTCTCGTCATGGGCGAAACACCGTTCGGGCTCCCGTGAGATGAGCGTCTGTCGCGAGGTTCAGCAGCGACCCTCGACGAGTACGCAAAGGCTCAAGGCATCACGTCACGCTCTGCAGCTGTACACACGGCCGCACGGATGCTCAGATCCTCCAAGCTGGGGGACTCCTACGCGGCGGCGTGGCAGGAGTGGGCAGACTCCGTGGCGAGTGAACCGCAACGGCGGCGCAGCGCACGGATAGAAGTCAGAACCACGCCTGGGGACAGGGCTCTCATCTATCGCGCGGTCACGGAGTCCGACATGGATCTGACCCAATTCGTTGTGTCGAATCTGACGATCGCGGCGTACTACTTGTCCACGCGGAATCCGCCGCCGCTCGCGACTTCTATGCCCACCTCATCCCCGAAATCGAGTCCTCGCCCTCAGACGAACTGCACCTTGTGCTCCTCAAGAAGGACATTCTCAGAACGCTCAGAGGATGACCTCGGTGGGGCCGTATGTCCCATATCGCGGGAGGATCAGGGAGTTGGTTTAGTCTTGTTGATGAGAAGAGGGTGAGATGCTGCCAGAGAACGATGTGCACAAGGTCACGGAATGGATCGATGGTCGCAACGGTGCGGTTCCTGTCGAGATCAGGGACAAGATCCGGTACGAACTCGATATTGGGCCTCACACGATCACGGTATTGGAGTGTCGTCCGCCGTGGAAGCCAGAGTTCGGCCCAGAGTGGACGAGGATGATGGTTGCTCAAATGCAATTCACCACGATCACGCACACGTGGACGCTGTACTGGCGGGACAGTGACGAAGTCCTCCACGTGTACGACATGGTGCAGGCAACGTCAGATGTTGCTGAGCTCCTGGACGAGATCGACAGAGATCCAACGGCCATCTTCTGGGGTTAGTGGAGCCCGCCGCTCGGCGGTGGTGAGCACACCGTTTCAGCCTCCGAGCGCCGCCTGCGCTGTGCCGGCTGTGGCACAGCTAGCCTGCGTCCATGCCTGCACCGTTCCCAACACCCGACATGGCGCTGACCCACATCCTTGTGGTCGCAGACGTTACGGCCTCGGTGCAGTGGTACGACGAGGTGCTCGGTGCCGAGCCCTACCGGGAGTACGGGTCATCGGCAGTGATGAGCTTCAACGGGTCATGGATACTCCTCGTCGAGGGTGGGCCACCCACCCCCGACAAGCCGGATATCGAGTTCGGCCCGCCTCGCCCAGGGCATGTCAGCCATTCGTTCACCATCCGCGTCGAGGACTGCCAGTCGGCATATGAGACGCTGACACAGAGGGGTGCAACATTTCTTACGCCGCCGTATGACTGGGGAGCAGAAATCCGGTGCTTCTTTCCCGACCCTGACGGCCACCTGTGGGAGATCAGCCAGTTTGTTGGGTGAGATGAGACGCGAGAGGAGGGCGGTACCCGGGTACCGCCCTCCTCTCGCTTGTCGTGTTGGTTGCTAGTTGCGTCGGCGACCTGCTGCGAAGGCGCCTGAGACGAGGAGCATGAGTGCTACCACTCCAAGCATCCCGAGTGCGGCTGCCATCATTGGGTCGACGGTGCTTCCTCCATCCGTAGCGACGAGTGCCTCGACCGACTCGACCGACTCGACGGAATCATCTGTCTGGTTCTGAGTCGCGTCGTCCTGTGCTGCAACCAATGTGGTTGACGTGGTCTGGCGAGTCACTCTCTCTGGTGCGGCAGGCGCCGTTCTCCGCGGTACCACCGTCTGCGGTGCAACTGGGGCTGGTGCCTCGGTGTGTGCCGGTGCAACCGCTGCGCCGCGTCCAGAGCTGCCTGTGTCTGGGGTGGCTGGGGGAGTGTCCTGGGACACTGAAGCCTCAGGCGCCTCAGCGGGTGGTTCCGTGCTCTCGGGAGCCTCGGGCGTCTCAGCAGGTGGCTCGGGAGTCTCAGATGAGCCAGGGTCCACGAGCGGTGGCAACTCGATGGGTGGCGACTCGACCGTGGGCCCTGTGATGGCATCCAACACGTCGTCAGGGAGCTCAGGTGCGATCACCGTTCCAGGGTCCGCTGACACACCGCCGGGAGTGAGAGTCGGGCCTGTCGGAATCGGGAACAGGAGTCCTCCACCGCCGATCGCATCAATGATGTCGCTCGTGTCGAGAGTTGGTTCCTCCTCGACCGGGCCTCGGTCGCGATCTGGCGTGACGGTATCAAGGAGGCAGTGTGCGGGCTGCCAAAAGCAATCGACGCTATGAGCGCCTGCGGGTGCGGACGAGCCGATTGCTACGAACGCCGCTGCTGCGAGGGTGATGGTGATGGTTGTCTTGCGGAACATGTGAGGTCTCCTTCCTTGTTGTGTGTGACCTACAAGGGTGAGACACGCACCGCACAGACTTCTTACAGATCTGGATCAAGAAACCTGGGAGTCCTTGCGCGCCTTGGTGTATCGCCGGAAGTATTCTGCTGGAGAAGACGCCCATTGCATGTGTGGAATCGGCAGTGGCCGGACGCGGCACCAGGACATGCAATGCCGAGATCAGTGTTTGAACATCGCGAACACGTTGCCGGAGGGGATGCGTTGCATCTCGATGTCCACGATGGTCGTCTCGTGCGGACGAATGAAGCTGATGAGCGATTTCGTGTTGAGTTCCTTGCGGAACGGCACGTATTGGATGTCGGATGTCTGTGGCTCGGTTGCTGTGACGGACAGCAGTGCTTGGTCGATTTCCGTGAGTCGAGTTAGATAGTTCCCTTCCTCGTCGTACGGGGTCTTGCCTTCCCATCTGCCGGTCCTGAGGTAGAACGTGATGATGTTGGGTGAGACGCCGTTGCGGTGCTTGTCCTGGAGGAGGTCAGAGATACTGGTCGGGTTCTGCGCGTCTGGACCCCGGCCGAAGTCAATGTCGTAATGGTCTACCGGTCGTCCGTCCTGGTCGTGGAGTCGAATGATTATCTGGCTGTGGGCTTCGTACTGTCCCTTGCGGTGCCATCGGCCCTTCCAGAACCCGGTGATGTCCCGGCTGGGCTCACCTGCGAGTGCGTAGGCCTGTCTTGTAACGGCATCGAAATCGGCAACCGAATTCTCCCATTGTGTTCTTGTGCGTACGCCGAGGGCGGTTCGCAGCAATGGTTCGATGTACTTACGATTGCGGGATCCTGCGACCACTCCAACGTCGCCGCCTGAGTGGGCCGTGCCCCACGGAATTGCAAGCGGCATAACGGCTCGGTCGACACCTGCAATCGAGGACGCGCTCTGATCCACGTGGTAGTAGTCGGCATGAGCGGGCAGCGTCTCAGTCCGCATATCAGCAATGACCTGTCGAGCATCCACGTTCCTGCCCTTGTCGTTCGCGACGTACTTGACGTAGTTGTAGTTGAGGTTGGATGCGCTGACTCGGATCGTGCCGTCCGAGCCGTCCTCTTTTGCATACTTGATGGGAATCAGGAAGGCGCTGGTCTTGGCTTGTGTGCCAATGATCACGTACTCGCGCACGCCGTACGAGCTGATTGGGTCGCCCTCAGAGATCATGGAGAGTTGCATGTCGATCGTTTCGGAGCTGCCCAGTTCCAGAGCGTTCAGGACCCGCACCCCTGGTTCGTCGCCCGAGTTGAAATGGCGATACCACCTCGCGAGCTGACCTCGGCCAATGTGTGCCCAGCCGCTTCCGAGGTTCGCGCCAGCGAGGTAGATCAGGTTGCGGATGGGCTGACGACTCCCCGAGAACTTCTGGATCCATGTCCTCATCACCAAGGCTCCGGTGCTGTGGATGATGACGTGGAAGGTCCTGTCGTGCAGATGCTTGAAGTCCGTCCTCAGGGCATTGTCGAATGCCCGAGCAATGTCGTCGATTCCAATCCCGTCCTCGAGCGAGATGTATCTACTGACGTTCAGCTCGAAGACATTCGCTCGTCCGTACTCCTTCCGAAGCCACTTTGGAAGGTCGCCATACATCCCGACAACGGAATCTCGATTCGGCTCCGAACTCGCATCCGTGCTGTATCCGTGCACGAGGAGAATGGGTTCCATGGGTCGCTCCTTGGTGATACGTTCGGCGGTGGGCCAACAGTACGCGACGTGCCGATGGCTCGAATGACTATTTGGTGACTATCTGACCCTGCATCCGAATGGGGTTGACCGCGATGCTCAAGGATGCCACCGATCCGACCCGTCAGCAGCTCAGGCGAATGCAGGGACCACCTCGTTGGCGAAAAGCTCGAGACTTGAACGGTCATAGGCAACGTCGGGGAAGTAGATGATGGAGTAGGTCAAACCTGCGTTCTGCCACTCGCGGAGCCGTTCAACCACCTGGTCAGGGGTGCCGGACATCCCCTCGTAGAGCTCCATGGTGCTCTCGACCTTGTCGTCGGCGACCAGGCCGTTGAGGTGGGACCTGTACCACGCCTTCTTGTCGGCAACCTCGGCTTCGGTCCGTCCCATGAGCACGTTGAAGTTCGAGGAACGCACGATGGCGTCAAAGTCGGTGCCGACATCAGCACAGTGCCCACGCAGGAATCCCGACTTCGCAATGAAGTCGTCAAGAGTGATACCAAAGTTCGTGTACTGGGCGTAGCGAGCTGCAATGTTGAGCGTCACCTTCTCGCCGCCACCAGCAATCCACAAGGGGATATGCGGGTCCTGTATTGGCTTGGGCTGGCAGATTGCACCATCGAGTGTGTAGTACTTGCCCTCGTAGTTGACGACGTCCTCTGTCCACATTGCCCGCATGATCTCGACGCCCTCACGCAGCATCCCGAGGCGTCCGCCCGGGGAGAGGAACGGGTAGCCGTAGCCGTCGTGTTCGTGCTCATACCATCCGGCACCGATCCCCATCTCGAGGCGGCCCTGGGAGATGACATCGATCGATGCTGCCACCTTTGCAAGGTACGAAGGCGGGCGGTACGTGTTGCATGTACACATCTGCCCGAGTCGAACAGTGCTCGTCGTCGCTGCGAGTGCCGCCATGAGCGTCCAAGCCTCGTACATGGATTCCTGGGTGGGCTCGGGAACCGTGTGGAAATGGTCGTATACCCACAACGACTCGTAGCCGAGACGCTCGATGTCATGTGCAACATCGAGGATCGTGGGCCAATGCTCGTTGACGTCGAGACCTGCGAGGTCGAGACGCCAACCCTGGGGGACAAATGCTCCGAATCTCATGCAACCGACCATAGCCACTACACGGAGGTCACCGGTGCGCGTGGGGCTTCATCATCGGGCTGGCGATGGTCAGCGCCTCGATCATATCGAGGATGCTCCCAGCTGCCCCTACTCCGTGATCGAACCCGCTCTTGTTTGCACGTCGACTCTGTGACAGCTCCTGTGCAGCGCTGCTCGGAGGGCATGGAAGAGTCAGCCGTCGATAGGTGGAAGCTCAGGAACGGCGCTCTCACTGACCCAACCTGTGAAGAATGCCGTGAGATCCTGACCTGACAGCTCCTCAGCAACGGCTTGGAGATCCTCGATCTCGGCGGTTCCGTGCAGGTTACGTTGGATGAACTCTCGCAGGGTGTCGAAGAACGCGTCCTCCCCGATCTCGAGCCTCAGCGCGTGGTACAGAAGTGCTCCACGCTGATACGTAACTGCATCGAGGAGATCATCCACGGAGTCGACCCGGTCGAGCGGTCGGGTCTCGGAAGGGACACCGAACCGAAGGTCAGGGATACTGTCGTTGTCGCGGTTGATGAAGAGTGCCTCTGCGTATGTAGCTAGCCCTTCGAACATCCAGCTGTAGGTTTCGGGATCTGTGCTGTGGACGGCGTTTCCGGCCCACTGATGGGCCAGCTCGTGAGCGAGGACGGGAGATGGCATGGATTCGGGGATGAGGATCCGCGTTGCATCGGAGAGGGCGAACTGCTTGCCATTGATGGCAGATATCCCGAGCCGTTCAAACGGGAACGGGCCAAAGACGGACTCGTGGAAGTCGAGCATCTCAGGGATCAGCTCAGACCACTTATCCCTCACGGGGCTGTCTGGGGTGAGGTCGAGCTCGATCGGGATACCGTTCCACTCGATCGTTGACTGCTCGTAGTCAGAGATCGCAAAGGTTGAACCGCCGATCTCCTGTTGTGTGTCCCAAACGACGAAGTCGCCGTCCTCTGAACGGAAACCGCTACCTGTCACCTCGAGTCCGTCGGGTGCGTCGATGCGAACGATGAAGCGGGCAGGATCGTCCTTTGACTCGTTCACCGGCGCCCACGTCGCTGCAGCTCCAGGAAACCCATGAACGAACAGCAGGTCCCCTGACGATGAGCGGTCCCATCCCATTGGGAAGGGCACACCAGGCGGCAGGTAGCGTTGGGGCTCAGCTGAGTACGTCACCGAAACCGTGAAAGGGTCGCCTTCTGCCAGCGGGTCGTCGAGCGTCACAACCAGTTCGGGGCCCACTATGTCGGACTCAACCTCTTCGCCGCCAACCGAAACGCTCGCAATGTTCAAGTCTCGTGCATCCAACGAGAACCTTTGAAGATCCTGGGTGGCATGTGCGGTGATGGCGGCAACTCCTTCGATCTGGGCCATGTCATCCGAGAGCACGAGGGTCAGGTCCACCAGGGTCACGTCGTACCCGCCGTTGCCGCTGCCAGGGAACAACCGCCAGTCACCTGAGGCTGCGCCCGTCAAAGCTGGTTCGACGTCCGACAAAACCACTGTCGTAGTTGTCGTGGTGGCCGGAGCTGTGGTTGTTGTGATCTCCGGAGCGTCGAGCGTCGTTGACGTAATCATTGTTGCTTGTGGTGGGCTACCTGTCGTTGATGCTGGCTCGGATACGGCAGTGCATGCCGATGCGACGAGCGCGAGCGTCAAGATTGCGCCGTAGGTCGAATTTCTCGAGAGTTTCTTCACGCTTGCATCCTGACAGTCGGGACTCTGACAGACAAACAGACTGTCAGAGTCCCAACGTTCAGATGGCTCCTGGTACCAACAGCAACTTGTGGAGGCCTTCAAGTTGTTGGAGCACCGAGGATCAGACTCAACTCGTCAACCGAGTTATCGCGCAGTGCGGTGAGCTCAGGGAGAAGGGCACGGCTGTTGTGGATAGACCACCAATCAGACACTGCTGCGATGAGATCAAAGAGTTGGTTGAGGCCGACTATGAGGACGACGAGTCCCATGATGATCAACCCGAGCGTGAGCCAGGGGAGGGGTGGGTTGGTAGCCGCGATCACTATCGCCCAAGACACGGGGAACACGATGACTCCTGTGATTGCCCTCGCGGTGCCCTTTGTCATTGGTTTCTTCGGGATGGTGCCTGCAATGATCACGAGCAGAATCGCAGCAAGGTTCGCCACAAGGCCGAAGAGTGCAAGCGGAGCGAGGAGCAGCACGACGATGCCCTTCCTGAGAACAACCTTGGCGAGGTCAGTTGAGCTTGGTCTCGGCTGGATCTGGTTGTCATTGACTCCGCATGCGGTGAGCGCGAGCTGATACCGGCCAGTAGCTGCGAGTTGGCCTTCGTATCCTGGATCTGTGGCGTGAGCCAGCTGTTGTGCCACAACTCTCAGCTCGGAGATCTTTGGCTCGGCGAAGACTTTGGTTATCGAAGTTCGAAGGACGATTGATGCTGCGAGCATCATCGTGCGCTCCCGTACGAATGACCCGAATTCGGGCGACACCGCGCCGAGGCGTACTGTGACGAGATCCGTCACTTTGTCGACGAGTTCGTGATCCGTCTCGATGAGGTCATCGCCGTCAGCGAGTGACGCGATGTCCTTTTCGTCGATCTGGTCACCGACCTCGGCGAGCACGCGGGCACGTGACGCGATCTTGTTCTCGTAGGTGATCCCGACGGGGATGATCTCAAGGTTCACCACTCCCTCCGAGATGGCGCTCAACGCCATGCGTGCTGCGCCGGTGCGTATCGTCTGGAGTTCCTGGTTGTCCGTCACCCTGCCTTCGGGGAATATCAACACCGTTCTACCTTTGGAAAGTGCCCTGGTGACATCGCGGAACGAGGATGCGTTCTTGGTGGTGTCGACGTGGTCGGAACGTCGGTACAGTGGGATGATCCCGAGTGCGCGGAGTGTCAGGCCGACGGGGAGCGGCTTGAACAGGGTTGACTTGGCGAGGATGTGAGGGAAGCCTCCGAGTAGGCGCACCACCACGATCACGTCAAGGAGGCCGCTGAGATGATTCGCAACGATGAGCCGAGGACCGCTGACATCCACCGACCCGACTGTTTCTACGCTTTCGAACAGGAAGCGTGCATAGATGTGTGCCAGTAGGCCGCCCAGCCACCATCGGATTCGATACACCACTACGGCACTCTAGGTTCGGTGTCTCGCCTCATCGGGTCTGTGGTTGTGGTTCACGCACTACCTGGCACGTTCGGTTTACCGGCGCTTGAGCAGATAGAGGGAGTCGTCCCTGTGGTTCAGCCACACCATCGTGTTGTCATCCCATGCCACAACGGTGTATCCCGTGGCGGGTGAGGGCAGGATGATCTCGGTACCTTCCATACTCAGACCGACCGACCGTTCCGCCTTGTCCGTGGCGCTTTCGACATCTTGGCAGTACAGGAAGGTGTCAGAGGACAGGACGTAGCGAATGTCGGTTGTTGGCTTCACTGCTTCGAAACCTCCCCCCGAGTCGATATGGGTGTGCTGCCATGACCCGAGGACCGCCTGAGCGATGTCGCTGCCCTCAGCATCGGGTACAGCTCCCGCGCTGCTCGACGACAGACGTTCGGAGTCCCAATCACAGCCCACTTCCGCGGGTCCAAGTTCGGGTAGCTCCGCTTCTGTCGCGTCATCAGCTGGCGCTGCCGTGTCCGTGGTGTCGTTCGTCAGGGTGGTGGACGGAGCCTCTGGCGCAACCGTCGTCTCCGTTGCCGCAGCGAGCGTTGTGGTCGGAGCTTCGTTCGACTCTGACCCACCGCATGCAGCGAGTAGCAGGCCACCCGCTAGAACGAGCGAAAGAACAAAGGCGCGATTGTGTTGCATGAGGTACCCCCTTGGCCCTACCCAGATGATGCGACACGCTAGCAGCCACGTCGACCTTGTCGTTGGCGATGATATGGACGCGATAACGCGAGAAGTGGGCGGTGCCCCAGCACCGCCCACTCTCCTTTCTCGCAGTGACTACCGGTTGCGCCGACGCCCTGCTGCGAAGGCGGCGAACACGGCAAGCATGAGCACCAGTGCTCCGAGCATTCCGAACAGTGCTGCCATCATTGGGGCGAAGGAGCTGGTTGCATCCGCGTCGACGAGGGTCTCGACGGACTCGCCCGATTCATCTGCTTGTTCCTGAGTGGTGTCGTCCTGTGCCGCAACCGATGTGGTTGACGTTGACTGACGAGCTACTCCCTCTGATGCGGCAGGAGCCACGGTCCTGGGCGTTGTGGCGGTCGGTGCTTCCACGTGCGCCGGCGCAACGGCTGCTCCTCGTTCCGAGCTCGGCGCCTCAGCGCTGGTTGCTGGAACCACTGGAGCTTCAGGGGTCGCTGGAGCCTCTGGAGTTTCAGGAGCTTCTGGGGTCTCGATGGGAGGCAGTTCTACCGGTGGTAGCTCAACCGTTGGCTCTGTGATGGCATCCAAGACACCGTCGGGTAGTTCTGGTGTGACGACCGTTCCGGGTGAGACGTCCGTTGACACGCCACCGGGGGTGAGAGATGGGCTGTCCGGCAACACAGGGAACAGGATCCCGCCGAGGTCGAGATCGGCCGCACCGGCAACGGCGCCCGGGTCGAGAGTTGTGTCCTCTTCGACCGGGCCTCGGTCGCGGTCTTCCGTCACGACATCGATCATGCAGTGGAAAGGCTCGAGCCAGCAGTCGATGGCGTGTGCGTCTGCGGGTGCGGGTGCGGACGAGCTGATTGCTACGAACGCCGCTGCGGCGAGGGTGATGGTGATGGTTGTCTTGCGGAACATGTGAGGTCTCCTTCCTTGTTTGTGTGACCTACAGGGGTGAGACACTCAGGGCGCAGACTTCTTACAGATTCTTCAGAAGAATTCTCGAGAAAGCCGAGAAGCCTTATGGACCTTGGCCTATCGTCGGTAGAGTTTCTGCCCGAACGTGCGTCAGCCGAAACACTTCGCCAAGCTATTGACGGTGATAGGGGTCGAGGTCTTCGACTCGTTGCCAGCATTGTCGAGCGCGGTGATGATGATGCTGATCGATGGCGACGTGTTGTCAGGGACGGAGAGATAGGAGAACGGGCCGAACTGTGTCGAGTATGTGGAGCCTGACGGTGTCATGTTCTTCTGCGTGCTTCCACCTATTGACCACGATGCCACTACCGACGCAACACCCGAATCGTCGTCGGTGACGTTGATGCTGATCGTTGACGCCCGTGCCGTTCCAGGAGTGCAAGACAGAAATGGCTCGTCGAGCTCCCAGATCGAGCCAGCGCTCGTGACTGCCTGCCCAAGGGCGGGAGGCGTCTCGTCCGGTGGCGGAGGAGGCGGTGGCGGTGGCGGTGGTGGAGGAGGGGGTGGTGGGAGCGGTGCTCCAGTACTCGTTGTTGTATCCCCTGGTAAGGGTGGTGCAGGAGGAGCTGGGAGTGGTATCACCGTCGACGTCGAGGTACCGGGGACAGGCGCAGGCGTTGCGGGGGTGGGGCTTGCTGGGGCAGCGGTGACAGT
>JAMBLH010000273.1 GCA_023336875.1 Actinomycetes bacterium | reverse complement strand
GGCTTGTCGAGTGCGTATTGGCCATCAACCCACCGTGTGAAGCCATTGCCGACGAACGGTGCGTCGATCTTGGCGAAGAACTCTGCGTGCGCATCGCCATCGTTGGAGATCAGTGATGCAACGAACCTGGGGCTGTATCGATTGAACCACTCGACGGCCTGATCTACTGACTCAACCACCGCAATCGTGACTTCAGGACTCTCCTCCCACTCCCACTCCTCACCGAGCAGGCTCAACGCGATCGGTTCGGCCTGTGGCTCGATGATGTCACCTTCGGCCCTGGCAATAGGAACGGATCGTTCGAACCACTCCTGTGGCACTGCCCCAACAGATGTCTCGAGCACATGGAGCTTTGGATTTGTGCCTCTGCGCTCGCCAGCCGTCCCGATCGCTTCAAGGACGGCCGGCATGAGGTCTCTTACCCGCCCCCTTGGGATACACAGAGTGTTGAGCGTGTTGCAGACCTTTCGGTCAAGTGAGTGGTACACAGCAGCCGCAAGGTCCCGGGGATCGGCATCGTCGCCAGCAACGATCCAGCCACCGCCAGTGCCGTGCAGGCTCACCGAGTTCCCTGCCTGGCGCGCAACAGCGCCGAGACGGGTAGTCGCCTCTCCTGAACCTCGCGCAACCGCGAGCGCGAGTCGAGGATCAGACATCATCGCGAGTCCAGCGGCACGCGACGGACTGGCAACGAGCGAAGCGGCGCCAAGCGGCAGTCCCGATGCCTTCAGTGCCGGCTCCAGGGCGTGTTCGACGATGGCCTCAGCCGTATGAAGAGCGTCGGACCCAATACGAAACACGACAGTGTTGCCGCCCCTCAGGACGCCGGTCGCATCAGCGAAGACGTTTGGGCGACCTTCGAAGACGAAGCCAATAACACCAAGCCCATCTTCCACGAGCTCGATCCGCCAGCCGTCATGAGGAACAGTTCCAAGAATTCGGCCTCGTCCAGACGGAGCCTCCGCCCAGCCCCTCAGGCCGTCGATCATGCCTCTTCTCATGGTGTCGTCGAGAACCAGCCGTGTCGCGCTTCTGTCTCGTTCACGCGCAGACGCCACATCCTCATCATTCGCAAGTGCAATGGATGCGAATGTGTGTTTGTCGGCAAGTGCATCCGCAAAATTGGTGTAGAACCGCGTGATCTGGTCGTCGGACACCGACCCCATTGCAGCGAAAGCATCGACAGCCGCCCCAACCGCGTCCGACGCGATCTCGAAAGCGGCCAGGGGTATGTGCAACAACTCACCCGAGTGCTGCAACACGATCAGCGAATCCCCCGGTTCGAAGGCAGCAGCAAGTTCGTCCGAGACGCGTGACACATTCGTTCCGCCCCAGGGAATCATCGTTCCCGGTTCAAGAGAAGTGAGCTGCTCGGTCATGTTCAAGGACTGTAGACGACGCAACTCGCTCAGTAGACGAGATTGGCGTGGAGAGGGCCATTGAACTTCTCACGGCCGTTGAGGAACGAGAGCTCAAGCAGCATCGTCGCTCCGACAACCACGCCACCGGCCTTCTCTATGAGGTCCTTACTTGCAGCGAGCGTGCCGCCTGTTGCAAGCACGTCATCGACGATGAGCACGCGGGCACCGTCGGAGAACGCGTCAGCATGGATTTCAAGCGTGTCCGTTCCATACTCGAGCTCATATGTGACAGCAACCGTGTCGCGGGGCAGCTTCCCTGGCTTGCGAACGAGCCCGACGCCAGATCCTATTCGTTCAGCGATAGAGCCTGCGAGAAGGAATCCGCGGGACTCGATTCCGACGACGATGTCAATACTGGAAGCAAGAAACGGGTCCGCCATCTCGTCGACAGCCTGCAGGAACGCCTCGGGGGAAGCGAGCAAGGGAGTGATGTCCTTGAACACGATCCCCGGTTCGGGAAAGTCGGGCACGTCAACGATGTACTCGTAAAGATCAACCATGCCCGAGATGCTAGTGGTCTGTCGCGGGTTCAGTGACCCGGTCGAATGCGGCTCGTCCTCGTTGGACTTTGGCGATGATCTCTTCGGCGGTCTTGTGCCAGATGAATGGTTTCGGGTCGTTGCTCCAGTGTTAGCCGCCATCGTCGTTCCCTTTTGGGGAATCTTCGGTAGGGGGTTTGGTGAGGAGGTGGACCAGTTGCCCGGATCTGGGCGATCCGGCCATCGGACCAGGGCGTGCAACACCACCTATATCATCGCATAGCAACACACCCAG
>JAMBLH010000272.1 GCA_023336875.1 Actinomycetes bacterium | reverse complement strand
CCGTCGCTGCAGTGAGCAACACGTGGGATCATGAATCTGTGCATATCGGCTCCTTCCTTTGCTTCTGTGATCGTGAGGTGCGCATCAAGAGGTTGCATGGAGTGCCATGTCTCAGGCGGCGCAGCAGGAGAGGTTCTTGACGTCCTTGTTGAACGTTTGGGCTGCGAGTTTGATCGCCTCTGCCATCGTGAGATAGGGGTGGAACATGGCGGCGATCTCATCCACGGTGGCGTGGTAGTTCATTGCTACAACGGCGGCTTGGATGACGTCGCCTGCTCCTTCTGCCATTACGTGGGCGCCGAGGAGTTCGCCGGTGGATTCGTCTGCAACGAGCTTCACCAGCCCGGTCGTGTCCCGATTGACCAGCGCTCGGGGTACGGCGTCGAGGGGGAGTAGCGATGTCATGACCGGGTTGCCTGCGTCGCGTGCTGCTTGTTCGGTGAGGCCGACTGAGGCGATTGACGGCGTGGTGAATGTCACTCTTGGCATCGTGCGCAGTTCGATCGTGCGTCCCGCTCCACGCAACGCATTCTCTGCCGCGATGTTGCCGGCTGCCGCTGCGACGTAGACGAATTGTGGGGTGGTGGTGACGTCCCCTGCTGCCCACACCAACGGGTTCGAGGTGGCGAGACCTGCGTCGACGATCACTGTTCCGCGTGGATCTGTTTCGACGCCTGCAGCTTCGAGACCCAGGTTCTTTGTGTTCGCCCGACGCCCTGTGGCCATCAGCAACTGATCGGCTTCGAGTCGCGTGGTGGTGCCGTCGATTTCGATCTCCAACCAGACGCGATCCGCATCCCTGCCGGCCCTCGTGGCCAGTACGCCCTCGTGGACGGTGGCGCCTTCGTCGGTCAGGTGAGTGCGCATCAGACGTGAGATCTCCGGTTCCTCGAACGGTGCGATCGCTTCCAATGCCTCCACCCATGTCACCTTCGACCCGAGGTGGGCGAACAGTTGCCCGAGTTCGAGGCCGATGGCATTTGCGCCAACGACGATCAGCTCTTCAGGAAGCTCCGTCAGCTCGAGTGCTGTGGTCGACGTCAGATATCCGGTGTCGTCGAGGCCCTCGATGGGCGGCACCCACGACGATGCCCCGGTCGCGATGAGGAAGCGCCCTGCGGTGACAGGTCGGCCATCGACTTCGACACGGTCCGGACCGGTGAAGGTGGCGGTTCCTCGGATCAGGTCAATGTCGTACACGTCCAACAGGTTCGCGTACTTCTCTTGGCGCAGAACACCGACAAGTTCGTCTTTGGATGCGACGAGGGCACCGAGGTCAATGCTGTCCGAGGATGTTTCAATGCCGACGAAGGGAGAGTGGCCGGATTGGAAGTATAACTCTGCGGGCCTGAGGAGCGCCTTGGATGGTACGCAACCGATGTTCACGCACGTGCCCCCAATAGTGCCCTTCTCAACGATCGCCACGGTCGCACCAAGATCCTTCGCCTTGATCGCAGCGGCGAACGCGCCGGAACCTGACCCGAGTATCAATAGGTCATAGTCGCGATCCTCCGGAGCCTCTGCGGCGCCGGGCTCATCACCTGGCACCGAGGCGGAAGCGATCTCATAGCTGGTTCCTTCCAACGCTTCTGTCGCTTTGGTGGCATCGAATGCCCCGGTGTCGATACCCGCGGCGAACCCGCGTCGCCAATCCACCGAGACGTCGGTTAGCCCGGCTGCTGCCAGTGCGTCTCCGACGTGGCCTTCACATCCGTCACATGTCATGCCGGTGACATCAAGCGTGATCCTTGTACTCATTATCTACTCCGCTCCTGCTGATCGTTGGTAGGTGTTGTATATCGGGAAAGGGGAATCATTGGTTACCACTCGATTGGTTCTTGTGCACGATCCGGCATGAGCCGATGTCGCCTTTCGTAGCATCGAGGAATCCGCCGCCGAGATCGAGCAGGGCAGCGACCCGAACGTTGGTGATCCGATACTCGACGACGCGACCCCTCTTCGTGCTCTCGAGGTACCCGCACCACACCAGACAGGTGAGATGCTGGGAGACTCTGCCCTGGGACAGTCCCACCGCTTCAACGATCTCCGTCTGAGATCGCGGGCCGTCAAGCAGCAGTCGAAGGATCCGAACCCGAGTCGCATCCCCCAGGCCGCGGAAGATTCGTGCGATGAGTTCGTCGTCCTCGAGAGGAATCGGAATCGGTTCGATTATGGCGGGGCGCCCCATGGTGTCTCCGTGCTTGCTGATCGCTGATCACAACCCTACGCGTTATATCGTGTTAAGCAAATGTTATTATGATGCAACCCAACACCCAGGAAGCACATTCCAATGTCCGACGAGACGGCGACGCAAGACGACTCGCGGAAGGACGCCGGAACGGTCGCTGCCGGTGTGGCCGGTGCGATTGCGTTGGCCCTGTGTTGTGGAGGGGTTGATCGAGGCCGGACTCGGTCTCGGCGCTCCGGCGACGTTTCTTGTCAATCCGTGGTTCCTGTTCGCCGTTGTGCCGATCACCGCAGGAATCATCTACTGGCGGGCGAATCGCGCTACCACCAACACGAACGGCACCGCGAGTCGCAAGCGTTCGAACGGGTCGACAATCAACGGTACGTAGCGCCACAAGAAGCCGACCGGATTCTGACTACGCATGATCACATGAGATGGGATGGGGTCTAACAGGACACAACGCGAACCAGGTCGCCGAGTTCAATCACCTGCACATATG
>JAMBLH010000271.1 GCA_023336875.1 Actinomycetes bacterium | reverse complement strand
CTGCTCATAGTCCGCCCACTCACGTTTCTTGTTCTTCAGGAACCATTCGAACACATGATCCCCGAGCGCATCCCGCACAAGTTTGGACCCCTCCATCGCATTGATCGCATCGATCAGATTGCGGGGGATGTGGCGTATCCCAGCCTCGCGTCGCTCTGCTGAGGACATGCGAATTACATCGGATCCGGTTTCGGGTGGGAGTTCATAGTTACCCGCAACACCGGCAAGGCCAGCGGCGAGGATCACGGAGAGCGCGAGATATGGGTTGATGGCCGCGTCGGGCGAGCGATACTCGATCCTCGTCGAGTCGATCTTCCCCTTCTTGGTGGCCGGTATCCGCACAAGCGCGCTCTGGTCGTTGCGAGCCCACGTCTCGAACGTTGGTGCGTCGAATCCTCCGACGAGGCGCTTGTATGAGTTGACCCACTGGTTCGTGACCGCCGTGATCTCAGACGCGTGCGTGAGGAGCCCTGCAATGAACCCCTGCGCGACAGTCGACAGCCCGTACTGGCCTGACGCATCGTGGAACGCGTTCTCATCACCCTCGAACAGCGAGAGATGGAGGTGCATACCCGACCCGTCATGTCTCTCCAGCGGCTTGGGCATGAACGTTGCGTAGATCCCGTGTTCGAGAGCAACCTCCTTAACTGTGAGGCGCGTTGTCATGATGTTGTCCGCCATTGTCAGTGCATCCGTGTGGCGTAGGTCAAGCTCATGCTGGGAAGGAGACACCTCGTGGTGCGAGAACGCGACAGGGATACCGAGTGCCTCGAGTGCCATGATGGTTGATCGCCTGTATTCCTGGGCCACGTCGAGCGGCGTGAGATCGAAGTAGCCGCCACGATCGAGCACCTTAAGATTCTCAGAGGAATCTTCGAAGTAGAAGTACTCGACTTCGGGAGCAACGTAGAAGCTGTATCCGAGCACTGCTGCCTTTTCGAGCTGGCGACGCAACACGCCGCGGGGGTCACCAGCGAAGGGCTCGCCTTCGGGTGTGACTATGTCGCAGAACATTCGTGCCACACCCGCGTTGCCGCCCTTCCATGGCAGAATCTGAAACGTTGTCGGATCAGGTTTTGCAAGCATGTCAGCTTCGTGGGTGCGGGAGAATCCATCGATCGAGCTGCCATCGAAGGACATTCCTTCGTCCAGCGCGAGCTCCAGCTCTGCGGGCGTTATTGCAAATGACTTGAGGAAGCCCTGCACATCAGTGAACCAGAGCCTTATGAAACGGATACCCCGTTCTTTGACCGTCGACAGGACATATTCCTTCTGGCGTTCCATGTGCTCTCCGCTATCCGATGTGCAACATCGTATTGCACCTCTGGGGATTCGCAACAGTCGAGAGGGGGATGTAACAGAGCGTTCACACTCTGGATACCGCGACGAAACTGGCCCGACACTACCTTTCGTCCATGATCGGCGCACCGTGGCGCCGGTTGACACAAAGGAACCCCGAAAGGCTGGAACCATGGCGTATCGCGCTGAATACATCTGGATAGACGGAAAGAAGCCAACGTCCCTATTGCGCTCGAAGACGAAGGTGCTAGCCGATGGGGCCGACCTTCCGATCTGGGGCTTTGACGGCTCATCGACCGAGCAGGCCCCAGGCACCCAGTCAGACTGCGTACTCAACCCCGTGAAGGTCGTACCGGATCCAATTCGCGGTGGTGACGATGTTCTCGTCATGTGTGAAGTACTCAACGTTGACATGACCCCGCATGAGACGAACACGCGTGCAGCCGCAGTTACCGCCCTCGAGAAGTACGGCGACCAGGAGCCGTGGTTCGGCCTGGAGCAGGAGTACACATTCTACAAGGACGGACGACCCCATGGCTGGCCGATTGGCGGGTTTCCTGCCCCCCAGGGCGGCTACTACTGCGGCATCGGTGCGGACGAAATCTGGGGTCGCGACATTGTCGAGGACCACACGTTGGCATGCATGGAGGCTGGTATCAGCATCTCGGGCACGAACGCTGAGGTGATGATCGGTCAGTGGGAATTCCAGATAGGGCCATTGGACACGGTTGCCGTCGGTGACGAGCTGTGGCTGGCCCGCTGGCTGTTGTACCGCATTGCCGAGGATTACGACATCTCTGCAACGCTCGAGCCAAAGCCGGTCGCTGGCGACTGGAATGGTGCTGGCATGCATACGAACTTCTCCACAAGGGCGATGCGCGAGAGTTGGGACCCAATCATCGAGGCGTGTGAGGCACTTGGAGAGAAGGCACAGGAGCATGTGGAGAGCTACGGGGCTGGAATCGAACGCAGGCTTACGGGAATGCACGAGACGGCACCGTGGTCCGAGTTCTCCTACGGTGTATCAGACCGAGGAGCTTCGGTTCGCATCCCATGGCAGGTTGATCAGGAGAAGAAGGGCTATATCGAGGATCGTCGCCCGAACGCCAATGCGGATCCGTACGTCGTTGCTGCATTGATGACCGATACGGTGTGCAGCAAGTTGGCGTAGGGAGCGGTCAGCTGTCAGCTGGCGGAGGCCCGCCCGCGGTTTCGGGGTCGCCGGATTCGGCTTGGTCCCTCACGGAGTCTTCGAGGGTTTGTTGGTCCACGACATGGGCCGATGCTGGCTGATAGATCTCCTCGCCTAGCCCGAGCCAGCTCCCCTTTGGTGCGTCGGGGTTTCTGTAGTAGACCCAGCCACGTTTGTTGAACATTGTGAGTAGCAGGTGGGTTACGAGGGCGACAATTCCCAGAACGGCCACAACTCCGAGAACCAGGTACCAGGGCATGTACGGATACCTATCTAGGGAGTGAGGCTTCGAACGACGTCGAGTTGGTCGTTGAACGCTGTCGTCTTCACCGCATATTCCGCTACCGCTTCGCGCCTGAGTGTTCCGTCATCGGGTGCTTTGAGACCGTCGATCACCAACTGTGCCTGTTCAACGAGATCCTGAGATGCCGTGATCGTCTCTGGCCAGGCGGGGAGATAGACGGTCGGTACCGAAGTGGCTGCGACCTGATTTGCAAGTTCCTGGGCGCCGTCCTTGACGGCAATGAATCCTGCCTCAGTTTCGTCGAAGTCACCGCCGTCCTCCCATGCCGCGTTGACCGAATCCAGCTCGATCTGCAGATCGTTGGCTACGTTCTCGAATCGATCGAGTTCCTGGAGAAACGCAAGGATGTCGGTTGGCAGCGTCGATGACGTCGTCGTCTGGGCAACCGTCGTCGTGGTCGCCGGCACGGTCGTTGTAGTGGATGCAGCGATGTCTGCGGCTGGCAGCGCGTTCACGAATACGTACGTGAACCCGATCAACACTGCAATGACGATCGGGAGTATCCAACGGCCCGGTTTCGGATCTTCCTTGCTCACGACGCTGAGCATAGAACGAAACGCTCGATTGAGGCAGTATGACTAGGGTCACTGCATGGACATCGAAGGACGAACAGCAATAATCACCGGTGGAGCTGTGCGCGTGGGAGGGGCGATTACAGGTGAACTTGCCCGTCGCGGCGCCTCTGTGTTCATTCACTACAACCGTTCTGCCGCTCCAGCGGAAGCACTCCGAAAGGAGATCGTCGACACAGGAGGCGTCGCGGCCATTGGTTCGGTAGATCTCTCCAATCCCGAGTGTGCTGTGGATCTGATCGCTGCTGCCGGGGCTTCCCTTGGGCGTCCAACGATTCTCATCAACAGCGCTTCCGGGTTTCCTGCCGACACGATTGACGATGCCACCGTCGATGGATTCCGTTCTGCACAGAATCTGTCTCTCATCACACCGATGATGCTCATCCAATCGTTCGCCCAGCAGGTGCCAGACGATCTCGGGGGTGCCGTTGTAAATGTCACCGATGTCAAGACCATGCGTCCCTACACAAAGCACCTGTCCTACGTGCTTGCGAAGGGGGGCGTCGACACGCTCACTAGGGCTACTGCCCTCGCCCTTGCGCCCAAGATCAGAGTCAACGCCGTCGCACTCGGTGTCATCCTGCCCCCACCCGATGAGGACGATGACTATGCGCGCAACCTCGCCGCTGACCTCCCGCTTCAGCGCGTCGGTGGAGCACAGGTTGTGGCGGACACCGTTGCATTCCTCTGCGAGAACGACTTCATTACCGGCGAGATCATACGCGTGGACGGCGGTGGACACCTGGTCTGATCCGTGACTCAGCCCGGCAAAGGCACCGTGTAGCACAACGCTTCGCTATCGACGGCGACAACACCGTCATCTCTGGTCACGAATGTGCGCGGGACTGGACCGAGGACGATCAGCTCAAGGCCGCCAGGATTGTATGCGTTCCTGCGGTTGCTATCTGGGCAGCTCGTTCCGGTGAACTGGCCGCGAGATCTTGGACGCCGCCGAGAAGTGAGCGGATAAGGACAGTGTCGATCTCGACGCTGAGATCTGAGCGAAAGTCCTTGGTCCGCTGTCCTTCAACGATGATCGCCGAGATATGGCTCTCCACGACATCCTGGTACTCGTCCAAACCCGCCCGCAGTTCGACTGCAAGTGCACCGCGAAGGTCCACTGAGTGATGGGCATGGACGCCTATGGAGGCAAAGTGACGGACCATCTGCTCGAGCCTGTCGATTGGCGATTCGGCTATCTGAAGCGAGATCTCCAAGCGGTGGATACTCTCGCTGTTGTGTTGCTTGATCGTCGCGGCGACGATGCTGTCGATGTCCTGGTAGTGGTTGTAGAGCGTCTGGCGGGCCACGCCCGCAGCATCGGCGACCTGGGACATCGTCACACCACCGAGGCCGTACTCACTGATCAGGGCAAGTGAGGCGTGGACGATCCGGTCTTCTGTCGAAGGAACGGAGCCGGGAGGCGGCGTTTCACGCACTAATCCACCTTCTTATAGAGATACACGGACACCGGCACGAAGATAGCAAGCAGAACAGCGATCCAGATCAACGTCAAGGCGATAGCGTCTCCAGTAGGTACTCCGTTGGCAAGTCCGCGTACGGCGTCTGATGCCGCAGAAATGGGTTGGTAGGTGACGAACGGCTGAAGCCAACCGGGCATCGACTGAACCGGCGCGAATGCCGTACTGGCAAGCATGAGCGGAAACAGCCAGAACATGGACAACATGCCGACCATGTCGGGTTGTCTCACCTTGGCGGCGATCGCGGCGCCCATCCATGAGAAGCCATAGCCAATACCGGTTGCAAGAGCGATGGCAGCTACGGCGCCACCGAAGGAGGCGAACCGAAATCCCATGAGAATGCCGACCAGAGCCACGAGTACGAGTCCTGCGATGTTACGAACCGCGTCGGCAATTGTTCGTCCGCTGATTACTGCCGACTGGCTCATCGGAAGCGATCGGAATCGCTCATTGACACCCTCGCTGAAATCTGACGCCAAACCCATCGAGGTCTGCTGCGCACCCTGGAGTGCTGAGATCACGAGCACTCCCGGTAGGAGATACTGGAGGTAGTCGATTCCGGCAACGGCACCAATTGCACCACCGAACACGTAGTTGAAGAGGACCAGGAAGAACACACCCATAACGACGGCGAACGCGAGCATGTCGGGCTGGCGCATTGTGCGGATCATGTCGCGCCACAAGACGGTGTTCGTGTCCTCGGAGGCTCTGCGTACTCGGAGAGTGATGCTCGGGTCTGTCACCACGGGAGGAGATGCGGGGCGTACGGTCGTAGTTGTCATTTGGTGGACTCCTCAATCTCAGTGGAGGGCGAACCGGTCAGGGAGAGAAACACGTCGTCGAGTGTTGGTTCGCGAAGTTGGAATTTCAGGATCGATATCCCTCCGTCCTGAAGTCGCCTCAGCAGTGCAAGCGAACGGTCCGCATCGTTGCCAACATGTATGTCGATCCGTCGCGCTTCAACGTCAGCGACGGCGTTCTCCTCGGAGGCCAGCAGTTCTTGGGCATCTCCCACCCCCGATTCGAGTTCAAGGTGGATTTCCAGCACATTCCGATCCAGATTCGCCTTGAGTGCATCCGGGGTGCCCTGGGCGACGACTTCGCCGTGGTCGATGAGCAGGATCTTGTCGGCAAGCCGATCCGCCTCCTCGAGGTATTGCGTGCTGAGTACGATCGCCGTCCCCTCGGTAGCGAGTGATCGCACGGTGTCCCACAGCTCTGCCCTACTCCGCGGGTCAAGACCGGTTGTGGGCTCATCGAGGAAGAGCGCTGGCGGATTGGCTACGAGTGCGGCTACTACGTCGAGTCGTCTCCGTTCGCCACCCGAGTATGTGCTGGAGGGTCGGTCGGCGAAGTCGCCCAGGTCGAATCGTTCTATGAGTTCCTCGGTTCTCCGCTGTCGTTCGGCCCGAGGAATCTTGTACAAGCGCCCAAACAGGTTCAGATTCTCGCGAGCTGTGAGTTTCTCATCAACTGCCGCTGACTGACCGGCGACTCCGATCATCTGGCGCACCACATCGGGCTGCGTACTGACGTCGAAGCCGCCGATAGCGGCTTGCCCTCCATCGATCTGTGTCAAGGTGGTAAGCATCTTGATCGTGGTGGTCTTGCCCGCGCCATTCGGGCCAAGGAGGCCAAGGACTTCGCCAGCCTCGACCGAGAAGCTCAGGCTCTTCACCGCCTCAACATTCCCGAACGACTTGTGAAGCTCTCTCGCGTCTATGACGGGTTCGTGGCTTGCTGTGCTCATTGGTTGCTTAGTAGACATAATGTACATGATAGTAGACAGAACGCCTAAGCGCTACTCAGCTGGTGCAATGGCTTGTCCATGCCGTAGATCGGTCCTCCGCGAATGACTACCTTTCCTCTATGCAGTTGGACAGGATTCAGATCACGGATCTCGTTGTCTCGGGGATCATTGGGATCAACCCGGACGAACGGGTCAACAAGCAGGATGTCAGAATCAATGCAACTCTGTGGGTCGACACACCCGACGCGGCCATCTCGGATGACATCGTCGATGCGGTGAACTACCGCACCATCACCAAGACGATCGTCGGCCATATCGAGCAGGGTGAACCGATGCTTGTCGAGCGGTTGGTGAGTGAGATTGCTGATATCTGTCTGTGCGACCAGCGGGTTCAGAAGGTCGAAGTAACCGTCGAGAAGCCTGGCGCGCTCAGGTATGCGCGATCTGTAGGGATTACGATCACGCGTTCGCGTGTTGATGACGGGGCGTAGGAGGAGGGCAGATGCCAGTTCAAACCGCGGCCGTTGAAGCCGTAATACTCGCCGGATCGAACATCGAAAAAGAACGGTGTCTACCCGAATCCATCCGGAAGCTTCGCCGTCAGCCTGATATCACTGTACGTGCTGTGAGCACTTGTTATGAGAGCGAGGCCGTGGGGGGTACCTCAGATACACCTGACTTCTTCAATGCAGCCATTCTCGTAACGACCTCGCTCGACCCCGAGACACTCCGCGACCGGCTCCACCAGATCGAGGACGAACTCGGACGAGTACGGACAGACGATCCGAATGCGCCTCGAACCGCAGATCTCGACATCATCTATTACGCGGATCTGGTCAAGGACTACGACGGATGGTCGATTCCGGATCCTGCTGCTGAGGTGGAGGCGTATGTGGCGCGTCCCGTGTCAGAGGTCGTGCCACGCCATATCCATCCCGTCTCAGGCAGGACAACCACCGAAATATCCCGATCCATAGATGCTGAAAACCCGGAGGTTGCCCCCAGCATGGCTATCAGACTTTCCACCCCATATACAACACGCGCGCTTCCAGACTTTGATGATGTCGAAGGCGTATACGCACCCCGGCTTGAGGCAATCGTGCGTGACCAGCTCGTCGAGATCGGCGAGGATCCCGAGCGTGAAGGCCTCCAACGAACTCCGCTTCGCGTTGCCAAGGCAATGGACTTTCTGACGAGCGGCTACAGCACGTCGGTTGCAGATGTCGTCAACGACGCGATCTTCGATGCTGAAGGAGCGGAGGAGATGGTCGTTGTCCGCGATGTTGAGTACTACTCGATGTGTGAGCACCACATGCTGCCCTTCTTTGGAAAGGCAACGGTTGCGTACCTGCCCAAGGGCGAGATCATCGGGCTGTCCAAGATCGCGAGGATCGTTGACGTCTTCGCTCGCAGGCTGCAGGTGCAGGAGCGACTCACGAATCAGGTCGCCGACGCAATGGAGGAGATCCTCGACCCGCACGGCGTTGGTGTGGTGATGGAGGGGAAGCATCTCTGCATGATGATGCGGGGTGTCCAGAAGCAGGAATCGAGCATGGTCACCAGTGCCATGCGCGGCACATTCCGCTCGGACGCCCGCACAAGAAGTGAGTTTCTTTCCCTGGTGACGTGACCCAACGCTTCGATTGGGAGTACCGTTCACGGATGGTCACTGACAAGTTCAAGCGCCCAATGCGCGATCTTCGTATCTCGGTTACCGACCGGTGCAGCTTTCGGTGCGGCTACTGCATGCCGCGAGAGGTGTACGACGATCACGAGTATCTCGAACGGTCCTCGATTCTCAGCTATGGCGAGATCCGGCGCATCACCAGGCTCGCGACCGATCTCGGTGTGCGAAAGGTGCGTTTGACGGGAGGCGAGCCACTGCTACGTACCAATGTTCACAGGCTCGTTGAGATGATCTCGGACCTCGACGAGGTCGAGGATCTCGCAATGACGACGAACGCGCTTCTTCTCGCCCGCGAGGCAGAGCGACTGAAGGAGGCTGGCCTCGACCGTGTGACGGTGAGCCTCGATGCTCTCAATGATCAGCTATTTCGCAAGATGATCGATACCGATGTGCCCGTTGCGACCGTACTCGACGCAATCGACGTTGCGAGCGAGGTGGGCTTGGAGCCGATCAAGATCAACACAGTGGTTCGTCGTGGCTGGAACGAGGGCGAGATCATTCCGCTCCTTGAGCGTTTCCGTGGAACGGGCCACACTGTCAGGTTCATCGAGTTCATGGATGTCGGAACCCTGAACTCATGGAACCTCGACGAGGTCGTGCCAAGCGCTGAACTCGTGGAGATGATCGCAAAAAGATGGGACATCGAACCTGCCGAGTCGAATTACCGAGGTGAGGTGGCAAGTAGATACCGTTTCACCGATGGGGGTGGCGAGGTTGGATTCATCTCATCCGTCTCCGCACCGTTCTGTGGTGATTGCACGAGGCTCCGCCTCTCGGCAGAGGGCAAGATCTACACATGTCTCTTCGGTTCTGATGGCACCGATCTCCTGACACCTCTGCGCTCGGACGCCTCCGATGAGGAAATCCGTGATCTCATGGAACAGACATGGACCAAGCGGGATGACCGCTACTCCGAACTCCGCGGTGGAACGCCGCTCGCATCCCCCAAAGTCGAAATGAGCTACATCGGCGGCTAGGGGGAACGGGAACGCGATGCGTTCCTTGGGAGTTGCTT
>JAMBLH010000270.1 GCA_023336875.1 Actinomycetes bacterium | reverse complement strand
CAGGAGGCGCTTGGTTCGGATATAGCGATGGTTCTCGATGTGCCTGTCAATCTCCCAGCACCGCGAGAAGCAACGGAGCAGGCAACGTTTCAAACAATACGATGGGCGGAACGATCAAAGAACGCAAAGAACAGATCCGATCGAGGCCTGTTCGGAATCGTGCAGGGTGGAACAGAACCGGATCTCCGTGCGCTATCAGCCAGAGAGACAGCAGATATTGGATTTCCAGGCTTCGGCATTGGAGGGCTCGCAGTCGGAGAGAGCGCCGCAGAGAGGGCATCTGCCATTGATGCAGCAGTACCCGAACTCCCAAGGACCGCGGTTCGCTACGTGATGGGTCTTGGGGACACCGAGGGGATGCTTGACGCAGTGAGCCGGGGCGTTGATCTGTTCGACTGCGTATTGCCCACACGCATTGCCAGACATGGAAAGGCTCTGACGCACGACGGTGACCTATCAATGAAGCGATCGGAGTGGGCAGCCGATGGCTCACCCATAGAAGCGGACTGCCCCTGCATTGCTTGCCGGAGATACACGAGGGGCTACATACGGCATCTTGTCAACACGCACGAGCTTCTGGCGAGCAGGCTGCTGACGCTCCACAATCTGACGTACACGTACCGGCTCATGGAGGACGTGCGCAAGAATATCTCGCGCGGCTCGTTCGACGCGTTCCACGAGGCTGTTGTCGCCCGGCGTCGACAAGGAATTGAGCAGAACGCGAGCTAGGATTCTATCGATCCCATCCGGATCGATATCCATAGTGGGGGCCAAGGCCTTGAACCTCTTCAGCATGCATACAGGCTTCCTGATCGCTCAGGAATCGTCGGGCGGTAGCTCCGCCCTCGCGTTCCTGCTTCCGCTGGCCGTCATGGGTGGGCTGTTCTATGTACTTCTCATTCTCCCGCAGCGTCGCCGACACAAGAAGGCGAGCGAGATGCGCGACGGGGTCACCGTTGGGGACGAGGTGCGAACCATTGGCGGCATCATCGGCACTGTTGTCGCAGAAACCGACAGCGAGTTCACGATCGACATCGGCGGCCAGACCATGCGAGTTGTCAAACAGGCGATTGCTGAGAAGCTCGGGAGCGATGACGAGTGAATCGTAAGAAGGCGTGGATCACGCTCATCGTCACAGTTGCTATCGCGTGGGGCTCCCTTGCCGCAATGCTTGCGCTTGGCTGGGAGCCAAAACTCGGGCTCGACCTTCAGGGCGGTTTCGCGATCACGCTGGTGGCGCCCGAAGGCACTGATCCTGACACGCTCGAGACTGCTGCTGACATCATGCGTAGGAGGGTCGAGAATCTGGGAGGTGTCCAGGAGCCAGAGGTCGCCGTCGTTGGTGATCGAGCAATTGTCGTGCAGCTTCCCGGCGTCGATGACCGCGAACGCGCCCTGGAGGCGGTTGGCACCACGGGGGAATTGTCCTTCAGGCCTGTCCTGGGTGTGTTCCTTGTTTCGCCCGAGCTCAACAATCCAGAGTCGGCGGTGCCGGAGGGGGACGATTCTCTGAATCCGAATCTTCAGCCGCTCAACGAAGTTGACGCAACGACAGGCATTTCGATGCTCGACAACATCGCGAAGCGTTCGTATCTCGAAGAGGTTGACAGTCCAACGGTGTATGAGGTCGGTGGAATACCCGTTGTCTTCACCGACGGTTCGACTGTGGAGTTTCCCACCGGCGCAGACATCACCGACGCTCAGGCCAGATTTGATGGTCGATGGGTCGTGGTTCCTGAATTCACGGACGAGGGTGGAGAGAAGTTCAGAGAAGCGACCTCATACCTGGCCAGCTATCCCGTAAACGATCCCAGGCGTCAACTTGCGATCGTCGTCGACGGTGTCGTCTCCTCAGCGCCGTCGGTGGCCGCGGAGGTTGGGATCGAGGGCCTCGATCCCAATGGTGTGGTGATAACAGTTGGAAGCATCGAGAACGCCGAACAGGATGCACAGGATCTCGCAGCCATCCTTAGATATGGTGCACTCCCAACCACGTTCGAGCGCGAACGGGTTGAATCGGTCTCAGCGACTCTCGGCTCCGACAGCCTCAGGGCAGGACTTGTGGCTGGCTTGTTGGGGCTGCTTCTGGTGGCGGTGTACATGCTGTTCTACTACCGGTCATTGGGGCTCATTTCCATTGTTGGACTAACGGTTTTCGGCTCCCTTTTGGTCAGCACCGTCATTCTTCTCGGCCAGACCCAGGGCACGACACTTACACTTGCAGGCGTGACGGGTGTCATCGTTTCGATTGGGATCACGCTCGACTCGTTCATCGTCTATTTCGAACGGATCAAGGAGGAGTACCGTCATGGACTGGCCCTTCGACCGGCCGTGTCCCATGCATTCACCAGTGCATTTCGGACCAACTTGACCGGCGACACGGTCACGTTCATCGCGGCCATCCTGCTCTTCGTGCTTGCAGTTGGCCAGGTCAAGGGATTCGCGCTGATCCTCGGGCTGGCGACGGTTATCGACGTCATCGTTGCATATTTTTTCACCCGATCTGCCGTCTATTTAATGGTGCGGGGCCCCCTCGCTGACAGAGGAGTGTTCTCCATCAAAGGCGCCATGGGTGGCGGCGTTGTGGCCGAAAGAACGGAAGAAGCCGAGATTGCCGAAGACGCGGAGATGGTGTGATGAATGTGCTTTCACGCATGTACAGGGGTGAGACGAGGTTCGACTTCGTTGGTGCATCGCGCCGCACTCTGATCGTTTCACTGATCCTGGTCGCCGCTTCGATTCTCATCATGTTGGTCCGTCCGTTCAATCTCAGCATCGACTTCACCGGTGGCGTGATCGTGTCGGTCGAGAACGTCTCTGGCGTAGCGGTCGAGGATGTACGGGCAGATCTCCGCGAGATCGGAGACGCTGATGCGCGCGTACAGGTGACAGGGGCCGGTTTCATCATCGTCCAGACCGAGTCTCTCGATCCCGGAGACATGGACGTACTTGTTGCCACGGTTTCTGCTGTTGCGGGCACGAGTATCAATGACGCGAATGTCTCTGCCGTCGGCCCGACGTTTGGTGCCGAGGTGACCCGCAAAGCATTCGAGGCTCTTGTCGTGTTTCTGGTCGTCATCATGCTGTTCATCACCTGGCGGTTTGAGTGGAAGATGGCAGTATCGGCGCTCGCAGCCTTATTCCACGACCTGATAATTACGGGTGGCCTATACGCACTCGTCGGATTCCTCGTGACACCGGCAACCATTATCGCCGTCCTGACGATCCTCGGATATTCGCTCTATGACACGGTCGTTGTGTTCAAGAAGGTCAACGAGAACACAGAGGAGCTCCATGACCAGGCCACGATCTCTGGAATCGTGAATCTTTCGTTGAACCAGGTCCTGATGCGATCGATCAACACATCCCTTACGTCATTGATACCTGTTGGAGTGCTGCTGCTTGTCGGTATCCTGGCTCTGGGCGGCGAGACGCTCAAGGAGTTCGCTCTTGCACTCTTCATCGGAATCGCCGTTGGTACCTACTCATCCATCTTGATCGCGGCACCGCTTCTTGCGCGGTGGAAGGAGAAGGAGCCCGAGTGGGAACGGCAACGCAGAAGGGCTGCCAAAGGTGAGGCGATCTCCGAGGACGACTCTGAGCCAGTCATGCCGGAAGCTCCACCCACTGTGCCCGTTCCATCATCCGTCGCACGGCCTCCAAAGCAGAGGCGCAAGCGCCGGTAGAATCACCTGATGGGGACACCGTCAGAGATTCAGGACGCCACGATCACTCCCGGTGATGAGGCCGCGCGTTTCGTCGATCCGGCAGTTCGCGGCCGTACTCCCGACGAGATGTTCGATGGGATTGTTGCCACTTTCCTCGAAACCCATCCATCCGGCGACACGGACCTGATCAGGGATGCTTACGTTCAGGCGGCGGACGTCCACAAGGGTCAGGAGCGAGCTACCGGTGATCCCTACATCGTGCATCCGCTCGCTGTTACCGAGATCCTCGCGGGCTATGGAATGGACGACGCAACCCTTGCGGCAGCGCTCATGCACGACACCGTCGAGGACACCGACCTGACGCTGGCGGATGTGGTCGACGACTTCGGCGACGAGGTCGCGCTCCTGATCGACGGAGTCACGAAACTCGACCGAATCAAGTTCTCCAGTCGCGAGCACGCCCAGGCGGCCACGATTCGAAAGATGGCCGTAGCAATGGCGAGGGACATTCGGGTCCTCGTCATCAAATTGGCCGATCGTACGCACAATATCCGGACCATGGCGCCTTTGGCGCCTGAGAAGCAGAAGCGCGTCGCGCTCGAAACACTCGATATCTACGCCCCCTTGGCGCACCGCCTCGGAATGCAGGAGATCAAACACGAGATGGAGGAAACGTGCTTCGGCATCCTCTACCCGGGTCCAAAGGCTGAGATCGAGGCAAAAGTCGCGGCACGATCACCTGAGCGTGCTCAGTACATCGAAACCGTCATCGACGATCTCACAGGGACGCTCAACTCGAACGGCATCGAGGCGTCCGTCACAGGGAGGCCAAAGCACCTCTACTCGATCTATCGCAAGATGGTTGCCTCCGGCCTCGCGTTCGAGGAGATCCACGACCTGATAGGTATCAGGGTCATCGTTGACGAGATCCGCGATTGCTACGGAGCCCTCGGCCTCGTGCACACCATGTGGCCACCGATACAGGGCCGGTTCAAGGACTACATTGCAATGCCGAAGTTCAACTTCTACCAGTCGCTCCACACGACCGTTGTTGGACCAGATGGCAAGCCCCTGGAGGTGCAGATTCGGACGCAGGAGATGCACGACAGGGCCGAAGCGGGAATCGCCGCTCACTGGCGCTACAAGGACGATGGGGCCGACGAAGATGACCTTCTCGTCGTCGAGGATATCAGGGACATGCAGGAGGATGCAGAAGATCCGGCGGAATTCCTCGAGGCGCTGAAGCTGGACCTCTATCAGGATGAGGTGTTTGCTCTTACGCCCGCAGGAGACGTCAAGGTGCTCCCAAGGGGTGCCACGCCTGTCGATTTCGCCTATCGCGTCCACACCGACGTTGGACACCGTTGCTCAGGCGCCAAGGTGAATGGCAGGCTCGTGCCACTGTCCACGAAGCTCGAGTCGGGTGACATCATCGAAATCCTGACGTCAAAGGCTCAGGATGCTCACCCGAGCAGAGATTGGCTCGAATTCGTCAAGTCGTCAAAGGCAACAGCGAAGATCAAGGCGTGGTTCTCGAGAGAACGCCGTGAGAGCGCACTCGCTGAGGGCAAAGAAGCGGTGATGAAGGCCCTGCGACGCGACGCCTTGCCCCTCAGTGGCGCAGAGGCGGAGTTCGCTGCCGTTGCCCATGAACTCGGCTTCGATGATGTCAACAGTCTGTACATGTCCGTTGGAGAGAATCGGACCAGCGCACAGACGGTTGCACAACGCCTCGCCAAGCAGCTGCGACCTGATGACACCGCTGAAGCAGTGATGGCGGAGCGACTTCCCACCCCTCACAAACGCAGACGGCAGGCAACAGGGGATGTGATCGTCGAAGGGTTCGAGGACATGCTCGTCAGAATGGCGAAATGCTGTGGACCGGTTCCCGGTGACGACATAGTGGGATTCGTCACCATCGGGCGCGGCGTCTCGGTGCACAGGGCGGACTGCGGCAATATCGGATCTCTTACCGAGCGATCCGAACGGATGGTCGATGTTGCATGGGCAGCCGAGCAGACCGGCAGCTTCTTCGTGTGGATCCAAGTCGAGGCATTGGATCGTGCAAAGCTCCTGCGCGACGTCACTGCGGCGCTGTCTGACTACGGTGCAAATATCCACGCATCATCCTCTGTGACCGGTCGCGACCGCATTGCACTCCTGAGATATGAGGTTGAACTATCTGACCGTGAGGCGCTCGAGGGTTTGCTCCAAGGTCTCGGGACGGTGGATGGCGTGTACGAGGCATACAGGCTCGTCCTATGACCGTATTGCTCGACGCAGCGCCGCTGTGGCATTTCCAGACCAATACATACGTGATCGCACCCGAATCGGGGGGACCAGCCGTTGTCATAGATGCCCCGCCCGATCCGGAGGGAGTTGGTGAACTCCTGGCACGCCACGATCTCACGCCCGTGGCGGTACTCGTAACCCACGGACACATCGATCATGTCGGAGGGATCGACGGCGTTGTATCTCCAACGATCACCGCATATCTCCATCCGGCTGACCTGAACATGGCTCGGCACCCTGGTGAGCAACTCCGTGCGCTTCTCGGTCCGAGCTACGACGCAGGAGAGGACGAGCTGGTGACCACGACATTCTCTGATCTCTTTGATGGACAGACGCTCGACATCTCGGGGCTCTCGCTCGATGTACTCCATACACCAGGACACACACCAGGCCACTGTTGCTTCTATCTCGCGAACGAAGGCGTGCTCTTCTCCGGCGATCAGCTGTTCCAGGGCTCCATAGGCAGGACGGATCTGCCAGGCGGTTCGTACGACACGCTCATGGAGTCAATGGCGACACGTGTTCTTCCCCTCCCGGTCGAGACGTCCGTGCAGCCGGGTCACGGCCCCACCACTACTCTTGCTGCCGAACGGATGCACAATCCGTTCCTCCAGGAGCTGCTTTGACCAAATACCGTGCGCCCAAAGGCACCTACGACGTACTCCCCCCCAATTCCGAGCGGTGGAGACAAGCCAGGAACGTGTTCGACGTCCTCAGTGCTGAATTCGGATATGACCTGATCCTCACGCCCATGTTCGAGGATACGGATGTCTTCTCGCGGGCCGTGGGAACGGGCACAGACGTCGTTGAGAAACAGATGTACACGTTCACGGACAAGGGCGGTAGATCCGTGACGCTCAGACCGGAGATGACCGCGTCGGTTGTGCGGGCTGCTATTCAGGCAGGGGGAGTACAGGGCAGATTCAAGGGCGCGTATTGGGGCGAAATGTTCCGATATGAACGACCCCAGAAGGGCCGCACCCGTCAGTTCCTCCAAGCAGGTGTCGAATATCTTGGATCATCTTCTGCTGAGGCAGATTGTGAGGTCATCGAATTCGGCTATCGGCTCCTCGAGCGTCTTGGTGTGCCCAATGTCGAGATCCGCCTCAATTCCATTGGTGATCCACAGGATAGGGCGGCGTACCGGACCGCCATTCGCGAGTACCTCATCGATCGGTTCGAGGATCTGTCCGGTGATTCGAAGGCCAGGGTGGAAAGCAACCCGATGCGGGTGCTCGATTCCAGGGCCGACCAGGAGGTACTGGCCAATGCACCTGTGCCCCTCGACTACCTTGGAGAGTCAGCCAGGGACCACTTCGATCAGGTCAGATCTGGCCTCGATGCCATCGGTCTCCAATACGTCATCGATGACAAGCTCGTACGCGGACTCGACTACTACACAAGAACCGTCTGGGAGTACGTACCTACGCGATACGACGCGGCGCAGAGTTCGGTCGGAGGTGGAGGACGGTACGACGGTCTCTTCGAGGTACTCGGAGGAAAGCCAACCCCAGCTGTGGGTCTTGCAATGGGCGTTGATCGGATCCTTCTTGCGTCAACCTCCGAGGATGATGGGCCCGTCCTCGATGGCTTCGTCATCGTTGCCGAGGAAGCCCTTCGGAGCTCTGCGCGGATATTGACATCCGCGCTACGAGCCGAAGGGCTACGCATCGACATGGGCGACATGCAGCGGTCTGTAAAGGCACAATTCAAGGATGCAGACAAACGGGGCGCCAGGGCAGCAATCGTTGTCGGTTCCGAATGGGCAGACGGTGACGTCACTGTGAAGGACCTCGGAACGGCAACTCAGGAATTGCTACCAGCAAAGGAGATCAAGAGATGGCTACAGGCCCGATGAAAACCATCGGTGCAGGAGAGATCCGAACCGACCAGGTCGGCGACACAGTCACCCTGGCTGGATGGGTGGCTCGTCGGCGCGACCACGGTGGCGTGATCTTCATCGACCTCAGGGACGCGTCAGGCATTGTCCAGGTCGTCCTCAACCCTGAGGATGCTCCCGCAGACGACGACGTGCTGCATGGACTTCGGAGCGAGTACTGCATCCAAGTCACCGGCACTGTCCGTCCAAGGCCGGATGGGACAGTCAATTCTGCCCTCCCGACAGGTGAGGTAGAGGTAGTTGCAGGCGGTCTCAACGTTCTCAGTCCTTCGGCGGCTCTTCCTTTTCAGATCGATGAACGCGTGGACATCGATGAATCGAAGCGGCTCCAATACCGATATCTCGACATGCGCAGAACACGGATGGCCGAAAACCTGAAGGCAAGGTCGAAGGCGATCGGCGCAATGCGCCGCGTCATGGACCGGGACGGATTCTTGGAGGTGGAGACACCAACCCTGATCGCATCAACCCCCGAGGGCGCCCGAGATATGCTCGTACCGTCTCGGTTGCGCCCTGGGAAGTTCTACGCACTTCCCCAATCGCCCCAACTCTTCAAACAGCTCCTGATGATTGGTGGTGTTGAGAGGTACTACCAGGTCGCCAAATGCTACCGCGACGAGGATTTCAGGGCAGATCGCCAAATCGAGTTCACCCAACTCGACCTCGAGGGATCGTTCTGGGGTCAGGAAGACGTGCTCCAGGTACTCGAGCAGATCGTTGCCGAGGTTGTCAAAGAACTTCGAGACGAAGAGGTCGCGCTTCCTTTTCTCCGAATGACCCATTCCGACGCGATGGAGAGGTTCGGTACGGACAAACCCGACCTCCGTTTTGGGATGGAGATCACGGACCTGTCCGCGATCTTCGCCGACACACAGTTCAAAGCGTTTGCAGGAGTACTTGAGTCCGGTGGCACGGTTCGCGGGATCAACGGAGGCCAACTCGAACTGTCCAGGTCGGGTCTGGACGGGCTTGTGGCGAGGGCACAGGAGCTCGGAGCAAAGGGACTTGTGTGGATGGTCGTGGAGGAGGGAGGAACGCTTCGGTCTCCTGTCGCGAAATT
This sequence comes from Actinomycetes bacterium, assembly GCA_023336875.1. Taxonomy (GTDB): domain Bacteria; phylum Actinomycetota; class Acidimicrobiia; order Spongiisociales; family UBA5794; genus B3-G11. The sequence continues at coordinate 4,102 of JAMBLH010000270.1, read as the reverse complement.
CCTCTCCGAATCCGAGATCGAGGGAGTGAGAACTGCCCTTGCTGCTGGCGCCGGGGACACATTGCTCATCGCGGCCGACGAGACCGTCGCGGTGGCAAAACTCCTCGGCCAGATCCGGCTTGACGTCGGCCGACCAGAGGGGAACGATGAACTCGCGTTCGCCTTCGTGGTCGATTTCCCTGTCTTTGACGTCAACGAGGACGGAAGTCTGTCTCCCGCACACCATCCGTTCACAGATCCTGGCGATGTCGCCACGCTTGTGAATAGCCCCGAAACTGCCGTCTCGAAGGCGTATGACCTCGTACTCAACGGATCCGAGCTCGGCTCAGGGAGCGTCAGGATCCACGATCCAGAGGTGCAGGCGAAGGTGTTCGAGGTAATGGACATAAGCGATGAGGATGCGGAATCGCGCTTCGGGTGGTTCCTTGAAGCCCTTCGATACGGCACTCCACCACACGCTGGGTTCGCAATCGGCATCGACCGTTTCGTGAGCATCCTGAGAAATGAGCCGAATATCCGTGAGATCATCCCGTTTCCGAAGACCCAAACCGGAGCCGACCCCCTGACAGGTTCGCCCAGTAGGGTCGACGAGCAGCAGTTGGATGAGCTTGGAATCGACATCAGGCCTGAGGTCGTGGTGTCATGGGCCGAAGAGGAAGGCGTTGACCAGGGCTGATGACCGCCGATGATCTCTTTGCTGCCAATCGGGAAGATTTGACCCGAGCCCAGGCGCCGCTGCCTGCGAGGATGCGCCCAAGAGATCTGGCCGAGGTGCAGGGCCAGTCGCACCTCCTTGGTGAAGGTGCTGCGTTTCGCTCCATGGTCGAGATGGGCAAGCTCTCGTCGTTGATTCTCTGGGGTCCGCCGGGTTCGGGGAAGACGACCCTCGCACGACTTATCTCAACTTCCACCGGTGCACATTTCGAGCAACTCTCAGCTACGAATGCTGGCGTCAAGGATGTGCGCGAGGTGCTCGCAAGGGCGGAACAGCGCCTGGGCGAGGGTCGCGGCCGAACGGTTCTCTTCATTGACGAGATTCACCGATTCAACAAGGCCCAGCAGGATGCGCTGCTTCCAGGCGTCGAGGACGGAATCATCATCCTCGTCGGAGCAACAACCGAGAATCCGTTCTTTGAGGTCAACGGTCCACTGATATCTCGGGCCACCGTATTTCGGACTGAGCCGCTTACCCCCGATGAGGTCGCGGAGTTGATCGAGCGCGCGGCTTCGGATTCCATGCGTGGCACAGGTTTCCCTATCGATGTCGCCGCAACGGAAGCACTTGCGGAGCGTGTGGGGGGCGATGCGAGGCTCGCGCTCAACACTCTCGAGATGGCCTCAACGATTGCACAGGGGAGGGGAGAAGGGAGCGTGAGTGAAGCCGCCGTTGCGGAGGCCCTTCAACGGCGCATTATTCGCTATGACAGGGCGGGAGACCGCCACTACGACGTGATCTCCGCATTCATCAAGTCGATGCGTGGTTCGGATCCGGACGCCGCAACCTACTGGCTCCAGATGATGGTCGAGGCGGGGGAGGATCCCAAGTTCATTGCGAGGCGGATGATCGTCTTTGCCTCGGAGGATGTTGGCCTAGCTGATCCCACTGCACTGGCCATTGCACACCACGCCTTCAGGTCAGTTGAAGTCGTCGGTCTCCCTGAGGCGAACTACGCACTCACCCACGCGGCCCTGTACCTGTCGCTTGCTCCAAAGTCGAACACGGTGACGGGTGCCATGCACGCTGGGATCGAGATCGTGACTGAAGGAGCCCCGGGCGAGGTGCCTGCACACCTTCGGTCAGGAGCGACTCAGGGCGAGAAGGAGATGGGCATCGGGGTGGGCTACATCTACCCGCACGACGAGGAGCTATCCGTTGTGAAACAGCAATACCTTCCCGACGCGCACGAGGGAGCAATCCTTTATCGTCCCAAGCTGAGCGGTGCTGAGCGCGCCATTGCGGAGCGCCTCGAGAAGATCGACACGATCCTGAACAAGAACCGCTGATACGAGTAATTCGTACTGTGAATTGAGAACTGTGGACTGTCTACTCTCATACCTATGTTCACACGCGCACGATGGTTCGCCCTTGGTTCGGCTACGACGCTTGGCGCGACGCTGTTCGTCGTCAACAGAGCCAGGACCATGAAGGAGCAACTGACCCCTCAGGGCGTTGCGAGAGCATCGGCCTCGCTGGCGGCAGACACGATCGAGGCGGTTGGAATCAGGCTTCAGCGATCAGCTCTTCGGGAGGTCCCGAACGAGACGGGGCCCTACGCGGGCTAACCTCGCCTGCCATGGACACCAACGAAATCCGACGCACGTTTATCGACTTCTTTGCTGAACGCGACCACACTGTGGTGCCCTCTGCATCGTTGATTCCGATCGATCCGACACTGCTCCTCACTGTTGCCGGTATGGTGCCGTTCAAGTCGTACCTCCTGGGCGAGGAGAAGGCTCCGTATACCAACGCGGTGAGCTCGCAGAAGTGTGTGCGTACCGAGGACATCGACATACTTGGCACGACGGCACGACACGCCTCCTTCTTTGAGATGCTCGGCAATTTCTCCTTCGGTGAGTATTTCAAGGAGAAGGCCATTCCCTTGGCGTATGAACTTCTGACCGAGGGCTACGGCATCAACCCGGACAAGCTCTGGTTTACGGTCCACGAAACAGACGACGAAGCAGCCGACATCTGGCTCAACGTCGTCGGCATTGATCCCGAGCGGCTCCAGCGAAGAGACAAGGACAACTTCTGGCACATGGGTGTTGCAGGTCCGGCCGGGCCATCCTCGGAGATCTTCTACGACAGAGGGTCAGCGTACGGGCCTGACGGCGGGCCGATCGTAGACGAGGAACGGTTCGTCGAGATCTGGAACCTTGTCTTCATGCAGTACATCCAGGACGAGCCATATCACGTCGTTGGCGACCTACCTATGAAGTCCATCGACACAGGTATGGGTCTTGAGCGCATGGCAATGGTGCTTCAGGACGTCGACTCTCTCTTCGACACAGATTCCGTTCGAGCGGTCATGGCCGTCGCCGAGGCGGCAACAGCCACAAGATACGGCGACTCAGAGCGCACGGACCTTTCGCTTCGGATCGTTGCAGATCATGCCAGGTCGTTCACGTTCCTGATCTCGGACGGTGTCGTGCCATCCAATGAGGGACGGGGCTACATCTTGCGCCGTCTGATCCGAAGAGCTGTGCGCCACGCCCACATGCTCGGAGCCACAGAACCCGTAACCGCAGCACTCGTGGATGCAACCGTAGCCGAGATGGGAGATGCGTTTCCTGCCATCGTCGAGAGACAGGACACCATCAAGGATACCGTCGAGCGCGAGGAGATGGGATTTCTCAGGACACTCGAATCGGGTGAACAGTTGCTCGATGTCGCGATTGCGGGCCTCGACGGAGCCACGGAGATTCCTGGATCAACGGCGTTCAAACTCCATGACACATTCGGGTTTCCTGTGGAACTGACTGAGGAGATTGCAGCCGAGAGAAGTTTGACCGTCGATCGTGATGGCTTCGACAGCGAGATGCTTCAGCAGAAGGAACGCGCCAGGGCAGCGTTCAAGGGTGCTGCCGACGATGATTCGACGAACCTGTACCGGCGAGTCCTCGGAGGTATCGAACCTACGGAATTCATCGGCTACAACCAGCTTGAGGGCTTGGGTGTCGTGCTCTCACTCCTACGAGAGGGCGAGACGGTTGATCGGATCGAGCAGGGCCAGGAGGTCGAGATCTTTCTCAGCCGGTCTCCGTTCTATGCAGAAGCGGGTGGCCAGGTGGGCGATACGGGTTCGATCACGACAGAGACGGGATCGGTGAAGGTTCTCGACACACAACTCGATCTTCCGGGCGTGTACGGTCATCGGGGCGAGGTCGTTGCCGGCTATGTCCAGACAGGCCAAGACGTCGAGTCGGTAATCGACGGTTCAAGGCGCGAGAGGATCAGGAAGAATCATTCTGGCACCCACATCCTTCATTGGGCATTGCGAGACGTTCTCGGGAGTCACGTGCAGCAGGAGGGATCGCTCGTAGCACCCGACCGGCTCCGGTTCGACTTCTCGCATTTCGAGGGCGTCGACTCCGAAGTGCT
>JAMBLH010000269.1 GCA_023336875.1 Actinomycetes bacterium | reverse complement strand
TGGCGCACCCACAGTGTCAGCCAGGGACCGTTCAGACCGATGATCGCGAGTGCTCCCAGAGCCACGGCTGGCCAGAGGAGCACGGAGGGGTTACTTGAGGCGAGCACGGCAGAAACGGCGACCGTCGCAGAGAGTAGCCAGCGTGCCCACGGTGCCCTGACGAGGATCAAACCGGACAGCCCTGCGAGGGCGAGTCCCATCAGGCCGAGGACGATCATGGCGGCCGATGATCGCGCGATCGAACCGCTGTCGACTATGAACAGCAGACAGCACATCGTTATCGCGATGAACGCTGATGTGCCAATAGCTATAGGGAGTCGGCTCATCGCAGCTCAGCCGCGCTGGTGCGATGCGCTCGGGATCATACGGTCGCTCTGAAGGTTGGATCGCCTGGCCAAGGTGGCTCCTCGTTGACCTCTGTCGGGGATTTCGGGAGTGTAGCGCTTCAATTGGCGGCAGGTTCGGGACACCATCGAGACTCTTCGATCCATGGTCCATGTGTCGATGCGACGAGACACAGCACCTCGCCATGGCTTGGCGGGTCGCGTCTCAGCTCGCTCAGAGGACGACCAGTGAGGACGAGTCTCGCTGCTTGCACAGGATCCTGGTGGCCGACAACCGCAACACTTCGGTGCTCCGAGATGGCGTCGCGGACTGCAGACACATATCGCTCTGCAACATCTTCGAGTTGCTCGCTGCCTCCCGCGATGTGTGCCTTGACCAGGTATGTCTCCAGCTCGTTGGGGAAGGTCTCGGGGATCGAATTCCATCGGTGCCCTGTCCAATGGGGGAACTGGCCCGATTCGGTCAATCGGGCTTCGACCACCGGTTGAAGCGTGTGACGGCGCGCTATTGCGGTGGCAGTCTCCACTGCTCTCGTGAGGGGAGACGAAAGAACCAGATCGAGTTCGACCTCGGCCAGACGAACCGCCGTGAGATGCACTTGCTGCACGCCTGTTGGAGAGAGGTGAAACCCGGGTAAATCGCCGTAAACGACATGGTTGGGATTCGCGACCTCGCCATGGCGCACGAGATATATGCGATCGGTGTGTGGCATGGGTGAACAGTAACGCCGCGACCTCCGATTCTCTGCACACAGGCGTACGCCAAGTTTCTGAAACTCACTGTCGACCCAATTGTGTGCCCGGCTATACTGGCGGTGAGAACCCGCCGGCCGACTACGGGAACGACATGCCACTGGACGAAAATGAGCAGAAGATCCTCGACGAAATAGAGCGACAGCTCTATGAAGAAGATCCCAAGCTTGCCGATATGGTTGCAAAAGCTGTTCGCGGGGGGACGGGACGCTGGAAGATGCGCCTTGCAGCTGCTGTGTTCGTTGTGGGTGCGATTGTCATGTTCATTTCGTTCCCTCGGTCCTGGGCGATTGCGGGAGTTGGATTCTTGATCATGGTCGTGTCCGCTGGCTGGATGGCGCTCACGGCCAGCGCATCGCGGATCAACTATCCAACGTCGGGAACCATCGACGACTGGCTCGTGCGTCTCCAACATAGGTGGCGCAGGGATGGCTAGGATTACAACCCGCGTCGGTTGATGTGGATGGGCACCGAGGCGGAAATGACTGGAGCGGGCTACCTCTTGATGCCCGCATGAAGAGCGCAAGGGAGAACGGGTTTTGGAGGGTTTTACAGCCGCACAGGCGTGTCGATTGACGTCCTGTACACCACATCAACTTCGGTACTGGGACAAGGTCGGGCTGATTGAGCCCTCTATTCAGACCACGGACGGTCGCCCCGGGCGCCGCCGCATCTACAGTTTTCGCGACCTCGTTGGATTGCGTGTGGTCAAGAGCCTCCTTGACAATGGTCTGTCCATTCAACGCGTTCGCAGGGCGTGGGATTATCTTCGCCGAACGGGGGACATGGACGACCAGCTTGCGGACGTGAAGCTTGTGACGGACGGCCAGTCGATCTTCGCCGTTGCACACGATGAAACTGAATTGCTCGATGCTCTGCGCCAAGGCCAACTTGCCTTCTTTGTCAGGATCGATGAGATCGCTCAGGACGTCGAGGATGACGTCACGAAGTTCGAGTTGGACCGGTCGAGTTTCAGGGACATGCTCAAGCTCGTCAACGACGACGTTGCATCAGAGTCGGAACAAGCCTCAGGTTGACACGCGACCGGCGTGAGAGTTACCTGCGGCCGTTTCGTCTGTTGGTGACAATCAACGACCACTTCTCGAGCATGCGTGTCGGTCTGAAGACAGCGATCGTTCGCTCCTTGGTCGAGTAGCGACCGGCAACGTAGTCAAGAGCTTCCGCGTGTGCTTCCTCTGCCCGATCGATTACAGCAGTTGTCGACTCGCGCTCACCATAGAGAGACTCGTCGAAGCTCGCCGCGAGAGGGCCAAAGGCACCGTCGTAGGCGTCGGCGGTCTCCATGGCTGTTGCCGAAGGACTCACCGGATCTCGGAGGTCAGCAAGCCGGTCAGTGATGTCCTCCCACGCCGCACCGATATCGCCCCGTCTGAGCCTCGCCAAATGTCGACGTCGACGCCACCATTTCGACGCTGGAATCACAGGAGCAAGTAGGCCGACCACGATGACGACGCCGACAAACCACGGCACCCATCGAGGGAGATCGATCCAGGATGAAGTGGCATCGGCGATACCACCGAATGGTGCAAAGCCGGGTGTGGTTTCTTCTCGAGGCAGAAGCGGCCCGCCGGTCGGCCCGCCACTGCCTGAGGCCGTTGCGAGGTCCGGTTCAGGAATCTGGTCCACGTAGTCTGCTGGGCTGAAGTTCAGGATCTCGGCGAGGTCCTCGTCCGCCGTCGGCGCCGCGTAGCCGGCCCGTGGGGTTGGATCGAAGGACATCCACCCATACGCGGGAATCCACATCTCGACCCAGGCATGTGCGTTCCGATCCCTCACCTGGACAAGATTGTCACCGATCGGATCGCCAGGAGTGAATCCGAGCACGACTCTCGAAGGCACACCGATCGTGCGGCCCATCAGGGCCATTGCTGTTGCGAATTGTTCGCAATAGCCGTTGCGGGCATAGGGGTTGTCCTCGTCAGTGAGCCAGTCCGAGACATCGCCAGTAATGTATTGGTTCGGCACGTCTGTGTCGTATTCGAAGTCGCCGGAGAGCCTGAAAAAATGTTCGAGGGCGAGCGCCTTTTCGAAGTTCGTCTCCATGTTGGTCGTTCGGCTCAACGCGAGAGCACGGACTCCCGACCCGAGATCGTCGGGAACCTCGACCCAGAAATCCGCATTGGGAATCTCGATGACCTCAGGCACTTCACCGAGCGAGGGAATGCTCTCTCCTGCCTCTTCGGCTGCCTTGAACAACGGACTCAATTCGCCGGATTCGGTTCGTGCGAGTTGGCCGAGGATTCTTGGAGTGTACGTCGGGATGTCCGCCCTGACGGTGTACTGCATTCCTTCGTACGACGAATCGCGAAAGGAGAGAGAACCGTCGAGTCTGCGTACCTGCATCGCGAGCGTGTCGCCCTGTGATGCGGCCAGTGCATCAGAGGGAGTGGAGGGTGCTGGCAGCCACGGTTGGTTGAGATTCTGGATGGTGATGTCGACGTCGACCCGCGTCGTCTCTCCTCTATAGCGATGGGCACCTTCAATCCACGGATCATCATCGAGCGGGAAGGCGTGAATCCGGGTGGTGCTCCATCTCCCGTCGCCGTACGTATCAAGAGTTACGGTTCGGAACCGAACCTTCGCCGCGTCAATTCCCTCGACCTTGGCGGTGAACAATGGCGTCTCTGTCTGCTGGATCAATCCTGCCTTGATGTCGACGAATGGGTTGTATGACGTATTGCCCGAATATCCGTCGGAATAGCCAGAAGCCGATCGCCACGTCACGAATCCGTCCGAGGGCACAGCGGTTCCGATCAAGCCGACAGCGACGAGACCCGACACGACCGTTGCCGTGACAAGAACGCCGATCGCGGGAGTTGGCCTGCGCGACGGCGGTGACGACGCGTTCACGCGTTGCAATCTCCCTGTTCCGCGGTCGCGCTCGTCTGCTCTGATGGCGATCAGAACGAAAGCGACGACGAGGATGAACATTGCGAGTTGTACGACACTCTTTGGCTTCCGGTCGATGATTGCAAACTGCACCGCGACTATCAGGGGTGTGAGAAGCGCTACGAACGGTCGGTCGTTGAGTAGTCCAGCCGTCAGAAGGAACCCAAGAGTCCAGAACAACAACGAGATGAGAAGCACGAGGCCGGGAACCGGTGTCACGGGCTCGACGCCATTCTTGATGATGCCGAATGCCTTGACGAGTTCACCTGACACGACGGGCCATGTGTCAGCTGTGGGTAGGACAGCGAAGAGTGTCTCGGGTGCAACGATTAGGCCGGCGAGCAGCACGAATGCCCCCACATTTACGATTGCCACCAACCATGCAGGAGCGCGGTAGGCAATCGCAACCCAGGTGATGCCAGCTCCGAGAAGCGTTGAGGCGAGGATCGCGACCTGCCAGGGTGTGCCAACGACGGAATCGCGCAGAAGCGAGGAGAGCTGCCAGAAGGCAAGCCCGATCGCCGTGATTCCTGCTATCCAGCTGAAGCGGTAGACCATCCGTGCTCCATTGCGTTTCGCCATGATTCTGACCACACACCGTCGGGCGTTGTGCGGACAACCAGAGCTCCTGCCCTGGCGAATCCAGCCATTTCCTCATTCTCCCCTTGTTCCACAGATAGCACCACCGTTTTGTAGAAATCCTGACTCAGAAGTTGGAGAGCAGCGAGATCAGCTTCGTCTGCTTTGCCGGTGACCATCACGAAGACTCCGCCAGCCATGCCACTTCGACGCAACCTGCCCACCAGTTGACGCAGATCGAGTGACGGGCGTGGCGCGATTGTGGCGAGCTCCTCCATCGCGAGTCGGTATGTTTCGGCGTTCGCGACGATCGTGCCGCTGCCGGTGCCCGACCAAATAGTGGGCGTGTAGCCGTTGCGGTACAGATGCCGCAGCACCGATGCAGCACCCCTGACGGCTTGCTCAAAGCTCGGTGCACTACGATGCGGTTCGACTCGGGGATCGAGAACAACGAACGCCCTTGACTGCCACGGCATCTCGAGCTGCTTGATCATGAGCTCGTCTCTTCTGGCCGACGAGGGCCAGTGGACCTTTCTGAGATCATCACCCTGCTGGTATTCGCGCAAAGTGAAGAAGTCCTCACCGCCCGTGTGCCAGAGACTCGCTCTCGACGTACTGATTGTCTGGTCCTGCCCCCGCCCGGTTGGAACGCCCTGGAGATTCTCCACCTTGGGATAGACGACGAGCCTGTCAATGGAGCCTGACGTTGTCGTTGCTTCAGCGAATCCGAGTGGGTCGGTTACCGAGACGAGAGCGGGTCCAACCCTATATACACCCCGCGGCCGACAGAGCACCTCGTAGCGCCCTGCCATGGCGTCTCCTGCCGCGACCCGATCAGCCACGAACGTCGCGGAACCGAGACCATGGACACGGTCCTCCACTCGGACACGGAACACCTTCCGTTTCGATTTGAGCGAGAGGTCCACAATCGCTCGCTCTCCATCATGGAGCTGATACGGGTTGATTGATCGCTTGAGCAAAAGTCTCGGGCTCGAGAGCCGCACGTAGGCAGTTCCACCAGCTACTGCAGTGAGGAGAAAGATCGAGAGTGCAAGCAGAAGATCCTCGCCGAATCCGAGCCACAGCACGAAGAGGGCAACAGCCGCACCGGTTGCTGCCCAACCTCTGAAGGACGGCATCAGTGTGCGTCTCTGGTTCCTGGCACCTGAACCGAGCCAACGACTTGTGTGAGGACCTCGTCGACTGTGACCCCGCTCATCTGTGCCTCGGGCCGGATTATGAGTCGGTGGTTGAGCACCGATGTCAGAATCGACTTTACGTCGTCTGGACTCACATAATCGCGTCCATGGGCGGCAGCGACAGTTCGCGCTGCTCGCTGGAGGAAGAGTGTTGCTCGCGGCGATGCGCCAAGGAGAATGTCCGGATGGGTCCTGGTGGCATCCGCAAGATCGATCAAGTAGCCTCGCAGGACATCAGCAACGTGAACCTCACGGGCAATCGACGACATCGCTACGACATCTTCTGCATGAACAACAGGTTTTAGATCAACGAAACTGGAACGCTCGCCGTGGGTCTGGAGCATTTCGAGTTCCTTGGCACGATCCGGGTAGCCCATTGTGACCCGCATCATGAATCGATCCAACTGTGCTTCGGGAAGTGGGTAGGTTCCTTCGTGCTCGATTGGATTCTGGGTCGCAATCACGATGAAAGGAGCATCGAGTATTCGGGTTTCGCCATCGACCGTGACTTGTCGCTCCTCCATTGCTTCAAGGAGTGCTGCCTGGGTCTTCGGGCTAGCCCTGTTGATCTCGTCGCCGAGAAGGACGTTCGCGAACACGGGTCCTGCGCGGAAGGTGAAGGAACCCTTTTCACGATCCCAGACGGATACCCCCGTTACGTCGGAGGGCAACAGATCGGGTGTGAACTGAATCCGCTGGAATGTGCAGTCGATCGACCTTGCAAGGGATTTGGCCAGAAGCGTCTTGCCGACACCAGGAACGTCCTCGATGAGCACGTGACCCTCCGAGACAAGGCTCGTGACGACGAGCTCGATCGAGGGCCGTTTACCCTGGATGACCTGTTCTATGTTCCCAGCAATGGCCTGGTAGCGATCACCGAACCAGGCGAGTCGATCCGGTGCGACCGGCACACTGTCTCCTTTGATGGGTTTGCAACGTGATGACATTACCGGAGAATCGATCTTTGGGAAACGAAAGCGGCCCTTCGGGCCGCCGACCGCTTAGCGGCCTGCCGGCCGCCGACCGCTTCGCTGTACGACATACGACCGTTCGCTGCGCTCACTTCACGATGAACGACTCCGTGTCGTATGTCGTATGTCGTGCTGCTGTCAAGTACTCTCCTGTCATGTTCACGTGGAGCGCGTTCGTTGCTGTCCTGATTCGACCGCATCTGTGGCCGGCTGCTGTTGGTACGGTATTCGATCTTGCGCCGATGAGGTGGTGGACCAAGTTCCCATTCGTACCGATTCCTGACGACACCGTCATGAAATGGAGAGTGACTACTGCCTATGGACAATCCGATATGACCCTTGCAGCCGTTGACGTTGTCTCGTATCTTCGTTGGAGACGCGCAACGTGAGTTTTCAAAGGGCAAGGAGACGCGGTGGTCGCCAGTTCATTGCAGGATGATCTTCTGCGTATTCAAGGTGTTGAAGGCGCCGAGGTAGATGGTTCCCAGGACGCACCTGCGGGCCTACGAATCAGAATCGCCGAGGGGGCCGATCAGGAGGCTGTTGGCGAAGCGATTCGTCTAGTCCTGAGCTCTCACGGGCTCGGCACAGATACACAGCTTCCAGGGGAGGACACACCTCTCGTCGACGAAGAACCCGCGGTTGCTACAGAAGGAGAGCCGAGTTCTGTCGCGGTGATGACAGATGATGAGGCGGAGTCGTCTCCAGGCGAGGATCACGGCGGGGGAGCTGTCATCGATCTCACCGATAAGGTGTCGACGGTTGTGGCTGTTGACGATGACGGCTCGGACGACACCAGTGTCCAGACTGAGGCGGCCGAGACGGTCCTAGCAGAGGAGGGCGACCTGGTTCCACCATTCGTGGAGCAGCGACCAGCCGCTGTTGCGGAAGCCGTTCCCGAGGATTCCGATGCGTTGCAGGTCGCGGAGGATCAACCTTCGCCGATCTCTGCTCGTGACTCGATCGCCCGCATTGATTCCGTTGCTGTGGTTGAGGGCAGATCAGGAATCATCGTCACGGTTACCGCATCCAACGGTACCGAGATGTCGCAGGTGGCTTCGTCATCTGAGGGCGGCGTTGAAGCTGCTGTCGTGAGAGCCGCCGCCAGCCTCGTTGACCCGGCATCACCTGATCCGGTGGTCGTTGAGATAGAGGATCGGCGTGTCGAAGGCGTTGACATCGTGATGATCGTTCTCGACATGGACGGCGAGCTCTTTGCAGGTTCCGCCGTGGTCGCGGCGGGGAGAGCATTCGCACTTGGAAGAGCCGCCTGGGCAGCTTTGGCGCTCTGACACGCTGCACATCTCGGCTCTGAGCGAGGAGCTAGCTGTCGTTCTGTGCCCGCGGCACGATGAGTTCAACAACCACATCCGTTGAGCCGCCCGCGTCCGTGTCGAGGGGTGAGATCACTGACGCCTCGACCGTGGGTTCGACGTCGCCAGATAGTCCGAACGCGGAGCGGTACTCCGCGATTCGAGCGAGGACGTCGCGAACGACCATGCGTGCGTGGTCATTCTCGCCTGTTCTGAGTGCTTCGATGTCGCTGTCGTCGGTTGCAATCACTGTTGCCCCTGCCGTACGTATGTCCTGGATCATGATCTCCTGCGTCATCTTGTCCGGTGAGAGTGCTGCAAGGTTTGCAACAACAACCGCGTCCGCGCCATTTGAACGCACGATATCGAGGAGTGCCTTGAATCCGGGCCTGTCCATTGCTGCCGAGGACGAATGATGGTCCTGACAGACAGCAATCAATTCGTTTGCGGTGTCGAGCACCCATCGCCGCACACGCTCGCCCTGGGCGAACGCGGTATCAGGATCGGCCCTTCCTGGCGTTTGTCTCACATACCCGGCGACTCTCATGATGCCTTCCTTGTGCACGGATTATCCCTCACGCGCGCTGAGTGGTCAATCATCTCCACGCGAGCATTTCCAACGGATACTACCTGAGCACGAGCACCGGACGTGTCGCGCGGCGCACAAGCTTTGACCCGGTTGAACCGAGGAGTCCTTGGAACGCACCGCCCCCGTGAGAGCCGATAACGATGACGTCCGCCTCGATCTCCTGTGCAACCTCCATGATCCTTGCCGCGATTTCATGTCCCTCTTTCACATCGGACGTGGAGTCTCCTCCAAGCTTCCGAATCGCTTTGACGACTGGCTTGCACAACTCGATTCGCTTGTTGCCGAGATATTGCTCAATGACTGCATCGTCGCCGGGAAAGCTTCTCGCGATCCCTTGCATGCTCCCAGGCGCGCCGACATACTCCGCGTCGACATGTGCGGTCGAACTCGGCGTCTCTCCCCACTGCTCGCGAAGCTGTGGAAGAAGTTGACGTGGAATCGGCACGACCGTGAGCACAGTCGTTGACCCTTCAGAGCCAGCAAGCGCATGGGCGAATTTCGCTGTCACATCGATGTCACATTTTCCGTCGGTGCAGACCAGAACTTTCATGGGTGGACATCCTTTTTGGGAGTGGACGGTAGAAGGTAGACGGTAGACGGTAGGCGGTTCGTTTGTCGGGAATTCGCGGCCGCTGTTGTTTCCTGTGGATCTGATGTGACACAGCGAACCGCATCTCCTGCGTGGCTCGGTGGGCGGTTTTGGAAGCATTGTGTTGACAAGTGGCACAGAGTGGGCCATAGTGGGAGTTCGTGGGAGACATCCCCGTGATGATGGAGACACCAGAAAATGTTCCTTGGCGAATACAGCCACTCGCTCGACGAGAAAGGACGGGTAGTGATGCCGTCCAAATTTCGCGCGGGCCTGGAGGACGGTTGTGTAGTGACCAAGGGTCAGGAGAGGTGTCTGTACGTGTTCCCCATGGACCAGTGGGGCGCCGAGGCCGAGCGTGTGCTCAAGCTTCCACGAACGGACCGTCGGGCACGGAACTACTCCCGCTCATTCTTTGCATCCGCATCCAACCAGTCACTCGACAGGACGGGACGATGCCAGATTCCAGAGCCACTGAGAATCTACGCGGGATTGGCAAAGGATATAACTGTTGTTGGTGTTGCAGATCGTGTCGAGATCTGGGACACACGGACGTGGGAGACCGTTGCTGCCGAAGCAGACGACTACTACGCCGCGATCGAGGAGGTGCTCAGCGAGGACGGAATATGACACAGGAACACATCGACGAACAATTGTGGGCTGGCTCGCGGTCAGTCCCCCGGATGCCATCGGGAAGACCCCTTACTCCGCCCGCTTCCTCTTTGGCGCCAGCGCTCCGGGGGGCTGACCATGGATCAGCCCACTCCACACGACACCTCGTATCACGAACCAGTGATGGTCGAAGAGGTTCTGTCATGGCTCGAGCCAGCATCGAACTCCTGGATCGTCGACTGCACATTCGGTGGGGGAGGTCATAGTCGTGCGCTCCTTGACCGATATCCAGCTGTTCGCATTGTCGGTATCGACCGTGACGCGGATGCTCTTCTCCAGGCCCCGGACGAGCAGCGTCTCGTCGTCGTCCTGGCCAACTACGCGGACATCGGCACAGTCCTCGACGAAGCAGAACTCCCCGATAGGGTTGACGGGATTCTCTGCGACCTCGGTGTTTCGTCGCACCAGCTCGATACTGATGAGCGCGGATTCTCCTATCACAGACACGGTCCGCTCGACATGCGGATGGGCCCTGACACTGGTCGAACCGCTGCGGACATCATCAACCACTCGGGCGAGGACGAACTGGTATCCATATTCACGCGATATGGCGAGGAGCAGTTCGCCCGCAGAATTGCACGAGCCATTGTCAAGCAGCGGCCCTTCTTCGATACGATCGATCTCGCGACCTGCATTGCCGAGTCCGTTCCCGCCGCTAGACGGCGTCGTGGTCATCCGGCGAGGAAGGTCTTCCAAGCGCTCAGGATCGTCGTCAACGACGAACTCGTGGCTGTTGCGCGACTCATGGACGAATCTGTCCAACGGCTCGCTCCGGGAGGACGGCTCGTGGTGATGGCGTATCACTCGCTTGAGGACCGCATTGTGAAACGCGCCCTTGTGAAGCACGCAACTGCGTGCACGTGCCCTCCTGAGATCCCCGTCTGTGTCTGTGGAGCAGAACCCGAGATGAAGATTCTGACACCGAAGGCGATTCGGCCCTCATCAGCGGAGATCGAAAGAAACCCACGATCGCGAAGCGCAGTGATGCGAGTTGGAGAGCGAATCTGGTGACAGCCCAGGTGGTTTCGTTCCGGCAGCGTCGACTGACCAGATCCGATGGTCGCGTGAGGGAGAGGGGTCCGCGCATGCTCCCATTGTTCCTTTTCGTTGTGGCTGTAGTTGCTGTCTTCTTTGCGATGATCTTCCTTCGTATCTCTCTCGATGAGACCGCTTTCGAGCTTGCCGAGATCGACGCAGGAATCGAGACCCAGAGTTCGATGCAGCTCGATCTTCGATACGACCTTGCCGGTCTGAAGGATCCGCAACGTATCACGATGGAGGCTGAGCGGATCGGCCTTGTGTATCCCGACGCTCGAGTCACTATCTATGTGGACGGACCAATACGGGCACCAGCGGTCGTCGGCGAGGCAGTGCCGGCACGGGCTCTGGATGGATCTGATTCATGAAGATCTCGCGAACGATGGCTGCGAGATGAAGGGCCAGATCTGGAAAAGGGGAGACCTACGGCTTCTGGTCGTTGGGCTGGTATTCACCCTTGCGTGGGGGGGCATTGGCTACCGGCTCTTTGACCTTCAGGGAACTCAGGCGCTGGCAAATGCTGAGTATGGTTTCAATCAAAGGATCAAAGAGAGATCCATCGACCCACCGCGCGGGACCATATTCGACAGGGATGGCGTTGAAATGGCGATGACGATCGACGGTTACGACGTTGTTGTTGATCCGATGTTGCTTGATGATCCCGACGCTGCGGCTGTGGTGCTGGCCCCATTTTCGGAGAAGTCATACGAGGAACTGTCTCAAGAACTCATGGAAGGCCAAGCCGAAGGGCGACGCTACGTCGAGATCGTGATGCGAGTCGACTCAACGAGAAGGAAGGAGATCGAGAGAGCTGTTGACGCAGCAAACGCTGTCGAGGTCGAGAACGCAGGGCGTAAAGCAGCGCTCACCAGGGTGTTCTACCGCGACCGGCCTCTTCGGGTCTATCCGGCCGGATCGGTCGCAGCGCAAGTCATCGGTCTCGTCCGCTCCGACGACAACTCAGGTATCGAGGGACTTGAGAAGACGTTCGATTCCGAGCTCGAAGGGAGACCAGGGAAGATCGTCGTCGAGGTCGATCCGCGAGGAACGGCCATTCCCCAAGGCGAGGTTCTCGTAGAGCCATCCATTGCAGGCAGTGACATTGTCAGCACTATCGACAGAGAGATCCAGTTCGTAGCAGAGCAGGCACTTCGCAGAGCCATACAGAAGACGAACGCTGAGAGCGGGTCAGTCGTGGTACTGCTTCCACGTACAGGTGAGGTTGTGGCGATGGCCAGCTGGCCTGGTTTGGACCTCAACGACCGAAGCGAGGTAACGGCCGATGTGCTGCGCAACCGCGCCGTTGCGGACGTGTACGAGCCGGGTTCGACGCTCAAGACAGTGACGGTGGCTGCAGCACTCGACCAGGGGATCGTCACAGCAGAGACGCCGATCGATACGCCCAGCACCGTGACCGTTGGCGAGTTCGAGTACGCCGACCACGGATACAACCCTCCGTGGTTGCCTGTCCAGGATGTCTTTTCTCGCTCCTCAAATGTCGGCACAATTGAGATTCAGAACCGTCTAGGAAACGATCTGCATTATGAGTACCTCACAGCCTTCGGGCTTGGGAGCCCCTCCGGTCTTGACATCTCGGGAGAACGACATGGAAGCCTCGACCCAGCGGTGAGTTGGAACAAGACCTCTGGTTCATCGATCGCGATCGGGTACGCCGTGGGAACAACAGCGCTGCAGATGGCCGCCGTATACGCAACCATCGCCAACGACGGTGTATGGACCGAGCCGTATCTTGTCAAGGAGATCATCAAAGCGAACGGTTCGCGCATCGCGACCAAACCGAGATCTCGGCGCGTAGTTTCGGAGGAGACTGCGGCGGAAATGCGTAGATTGCTCGGGCGTGTCGTCGAGACGGACAACGGTACGGGAAGACGTGCGCGCATGACGGACTACACTTCCGGCGGAAAGACTGGTACCAGCCAGAAGTTCGATGTCGAGGCTGGTGTGTACTCGGATGACACGACTGCATCATTCATCGGCATCGCACCTCTCACTGATCCGAGGGTTGTTGTCGCCATTGTCCTCGACGCGCCTCAAGGGAGTCTCGAGGATGGCACGGAACTGTCGCTTGGCGGTGCTTCGGCTGCTCCCGTCTTCGCCGATGTAGCCCAGACCGCGCTGCATCAACTTGGCGTAGCTCCAGATCGCGATTGATATGGCTGGCATGGGTGTCCCGCTCAGCCAGATAGCACAGCACGTTCCTGACGTCACAGAGATCGTTGGACCTGACGTGCTGATATCAGATGTTGTCCACGACTCGCGCGAGGCCACGACGGGGACTCTGTTCGTCGCCATCCCTGGCGAGAACCACGATGGACATGATTTCGTCACAGGAGCTGTCGAGTCTGGCGCGTCTGCGATCCTCGTTGAAAGAGCCCAGCCGGTCGGAGTGCCCCAGATTGTTGTGCCAGACGCCAGGAAAGCGATGGCATTTGCGGCAAGGGCAGTGTTCGGAATGCCAGACAAACACCTCGCGATCGCTGGCGTCACGGGTACCAACGGCAAGACAACAGTTACCCATATGTTGGAGTCCATACTCACAACGGCTGGCGTATCGGTTGGCGTTGTCGGCACGCTCGGCGCGCGGATTGGTACAACACCGATTCCAACCGCCAGAACGACCCCGGAGGCGACTGACCTTCAGCGAATCCTCGGAACAATGCGCGACGCTGGCGTTCGAGTTGTTCTCATCGAGGTATCGTCGCATGCCATCGAACTTCATCGTTCAGATGCAATTCACTTCTCGGTTGTTGGGTTCACGAACCTCTCACAGGACCACCTGGACTTCCACGGAGACATGGAGGCCTATTTTGCCGTGAAGAGCCGCTTGTTCGATTCCGACACCTCCGACCGCGGCGTCATCAACATTGGCGACCAGTGGGGTGAGCGTCTTCACCGGGCGGCCGATCTCGAAACAACGACCGTCTCTATTGCTGGCGATGCCGACGTGTCTGTAGTCAACCTCGGCGCGACGGCGGGGGGGACCAGTTTCAGGGTCGTGACGTCTGAGGATTTTTTTGATGTGCAATTGCCGCTTATCGGTGACTTCAACGTGTCCAATGCTCTTGTGGCTTCTGGCATGGCTCTCGAGCTCGGGATGGGACCATCAGCGATCGCGACAGGGTTATGCAACGTCGAACCGATCCGGGGACGAATGGAGGTCGTGGCACACGACGGTCCGTTCACGGTCGTCGTTGACTACGCACATACCCCCGACGCGATAGCCGTGGTCCTTGGATCGTTGAGACGGCTCGCACAAGGCCGAGTGATTTCTCTGATCGGAGCGGGAGGTGATCGCGATTCGGCAAAGCGGTCGATTATGGGTGCCATTGCAGCAAGGATGTCAGACGTCACCCTCATCACCACCGACAATCCGAGGAATGAGGATCCCCACGCGATCGCGGATGAGATCTTCCGGGGTGCCGATGCCCAACCGAACGCAGACGTGGAGATCATCATCGACAGGAGAGCCGCGATTCGCAGAGGTATCTCCATGGCAGAGACAGGGGACATTGTGGTTGTTCTCGGCAAAGGTCATGAACAGGGCCAGGAGGCGGGTGGTGTGACAGTTCCGTTCGACGACAGACAAGAGGTTCGCGAAGCGCTTCGTCTCATGGATTGGCACACGAGATGACCCCGGTATTCCTTGGCTGGTCGCTCGTCGATATCGCGGATGCCGTGTCCGGGGAACTCGTGGGGGAGTCGTCTGACCTGCTCGAGACCGTAGCTACGGACAGCCGTAGGGCCCTGGACGGCGCATTGTTTGTGGCACTCAACGGCGAGACGTTCGATGGCCATTCTTTTGCCGCTCAGGCGCTCGAGGCCGGGGCTGTCGCCATCATGGTCGAGAGGCGTGCTGGCATCACAGCAATACCCCGCATCGAGGTCGCGTCCACGCGAGATGCCCTTGCTCGCCTTGCTGTCAAGCGTCGGGATGAACTCTCGATACCGGTGGTGGCGATCACCGGATCGACAGGTAAGACCTCGACAAAGGATCTGCTGTCGGCCGGCCTGGAAGGTTCGTGGGCTTCGCCGCGGTCCTTCAACAACGAAATCGGTGTTCCCCTCACTGTCCTCTCCACACCATCAGATGCATCCGTGCTGGTGGTCGAGGTCGGTTCGAGGGGCCGCGGCCACATCAAGTGGCTCGCGCCGATGATCCGTCCTGACATATCTGTGATCACCAATCTCGGAGTGGTCCATCTGGAGACCTTCGGCTCCCTCGACGGTTTGGCCGATGCGAAATATGAACTTGTCGAGGCGCTCCCCGTCGGCGGTGTGGCTGTGCTTCCCTATGGGGAGGAGTCGCTCACGAGGAAAGGTCCGTATCGCACCATCACGTTCGGCGCTACTGGCGCGGATGTCCAGGTTTCAGATATTTCACTCGACGATCTGGGAAGGCCGAGTTTCCTCATCCAGACGGATCAGTCCCAGCATCAGGTCATGCTCTCTCTCTCAGGCAAGCATCATGGTACGAATGCGGCTGCGGCGATCGCGGTCGCGTGTGCGCTCGGAGTTGACCTCGAGGCGTTTATTCATCGCTTGGGTGAGGCAACTGCCTCGGCCTGGCGGATGGAGATACATCAGGGTTCCTACACGGTCGTGAATGATGCTTACAACGCGAATCCACAATCGGTTGAGAGTGCGCTCCAAACTATTGCAACGATGCCAGGCAGGCATATTGCTGTGCTGGGTGTGATGGCTGAGCTCGGTCAAGTGTGCGAGCAGGAGCATCTGCGGCTCGGCGAGCTCGCGCGGGAATTGGGATTCGCCGAGTTGGTGGTGGTCGGATCGGATCACGGGTACGCCGCGGGCTTCGGGATCGGAGCTTGCAAAGTCACCGATATCGAGGAAGCCGCGGATACGCTTGCGTCTATTGTCCAACCGGGAGACGTCGTGCTGGTGAAAGCTTCGCGTTCGGCCAGTCTTGAGCGCCTTGCTCTCCGGCTGATCGAGGACGCCGCATCGTGATCTGGATCCTCTTTTCATCTGCATTTGCGTTCGTTCTCGTGATCCTTGCCACTCCCCTCGCCATCAAGTATCTGCGCCGCCACAACATCGGACAGTTCATACAGTCCGAAGTTGCGGGCCACATGCACAAACAGGGTGTTCCCACGATGGGTGGCATCGTCATCGTTGCAGGGGCCGCGATCGGCTATCTGCTTGCTCACTACAAGATCTTCTCGTTCAGTGAGGGATTCATGTTTGCTACGCGCGAGATGAGCGACAAGGCGCTGCTCGCGGTCTTTGCCCTTGTCGGGATGGCCGCGATCGGATTCGCCGACGACTACGCCAAGTTCGCGCGGAAGCGTAACGAGGGGCTGTCCAAGCGTTGGAAATTCGGTGGGCAACTTGTAATCGCGGCCGTGTTTGCTTGGGGTGCAGAGGCAGCCGGTGTGAGTACCGAGCTCTCATTTGTGAGACCCCTCGGCATCGATCTCGGTCCCATACTGTTCTTCGTCCTGGTCCTCTTCATGTTGACCGCGACGGCGAACGCGGTCAACCTCACGGATGGCCTTGATGGACTTGTGGCAGGGTCGAGTGCCCTCGTCTTCGGGGCGTACGTACTCATTGCTTTCTGGCAATCCCGCGACTTCGCCGGTTTCTATGAAGTGGACGGCGCTCTTGATCTTGCTGTATTCGCTGCCGCGATGATCGGTGCAGTGCTCGGGTTCCTCTGGTGGAATGCTGCGCCGGCGAAAATCATCATGGGTGACACCGGTTCGCACGCGATCGGGGGCGCAATGGCTGCATTGGCGCTGCTCACGAATACTCAGCTCCTGCTGATCATCATTGGTGGGCTCTATGTGATGGAGACGGTTTCGGTGATCCTTCAAGTTGTGTCCTTCAGGGGTTTTGGAAAGAGGATGTTCCGCATGGCTCCAATCCACCACCATTTCGAACTCCTCGGTTGGCCTGAGACGACCGTGATCATCAGGTTCTGGATCCTGTCCGGAATCATGGTCGCGATGGGAGTGGGGTTGTTCTACGGAGACTGGGTCTCGGGTCCCGGATCGGTGACACCGTGAGAACCCTCATTCTCGGCACAAGCCTCCGGGGTTTGGTGGATGCGGCGCGGATCAGTCTCGATGAAGGTGCCGAAGTCCTCATGTACGACGCCGAGGTCAACGAGCCTCCGCCTGATCTTGCGAATCGAGTGACCGTTCTCCCAACGAACTGGCGATCCGAGTATCTGGTCGATGTCGACCGAGTCATCACCTCTCCCTGGTTTCCACAGACAGAGCCACCCATAAGTGATGTGTTGCGCAAGGGGGTCGATGTCATCACTGAGGCCGGATTTGGACTCGAGCACACTGCTATTCCCTTCGTCGGAATCACAGGAACGAACGGAAAGACCACCGTGACGGAACTTGTCACAGAGATGCTCACGGCCTCAGGAGTGAGGGCTGTTGCCGCTGGCAACCTCGGTGAGCCCGTGTCCGGCCTCGTAGGCATCGATTCGGATATCGATGCCGACATCCTCATCCTTGAGTTGTCCTCGTACCAACTCCGATTTCTCGGCAACGTGGTTCCGAGAGGTGCTGCTCTGTTGAACATTGCTCCGGACCATCTCGACTGGCACGGCACATTTGATGAGTACGTCGCAGCGAAGTCACGGATCTTTCACAAGATGACCGAAGATTCCATTCTTGTGTACAACGTGGACGACGAGACCGTGGTGAGGGTTGTCGGTGGAGCACCGTGCACACTCGTGCCGTGTTCGGGTAGTGATATACCGCCAGGCGGCAATGGTGTTGCGGAGGGACTGATCGTCATCGATGGACACGAATTCTCCACACCAACCTCGGATCCATCGTTTCTCCTTGATCTTGTGGTCGCTGGCACTCTCGCTGCGGCGTTCGGTGCCGACGCTGATGGAATCGGCAGGACAATCGCGAATTTCGTTCCTGGCGCTCACCGCAGGCAGCTCATCGAGACGAGCGACGGAATCGTGTGGATTGACGACTCCAAGGCGACGAATCCTCATGCCACGTCCGCTGCTGTTGCTGCCCATGCACCCGTCGTGCTCCTCGCTGGGGGCCAGAACAAGGGTCTCGATCTCTCGATCATCGGGAACCTTGACGGTGTGACCAATCTCATCGCCTTCGGTGAAGCTGGGGGAGTGATTGGCGGGACCGCATCGGCCGAGGTGACGATTGTCGAGTCTCTCGAAGCTGCCGTCGAGCACGCACGGAACGTTGCATCCGTTGGAGACACGGTACTGCTCAGTCCCGGGTGCGCGAGCTTCGACGAGTTCGCGTCCTACGCTGAACGTGGTGACGAGTTCCGTCGCTTGGTGAAACGGACAGAGGAAAGCGCAGCGTGACCCAGACCACCACGTCCTCAACGACTCCGTCCGACGCAACGCGACGCCATCCACGGACCCGTGCGAAGATTCGTTCGGCGGGCGCGAGACGATCGGTCTTCCTGCTGGTTGCAGTGGCAATGCTCCTGACGATTGGCCTCGGGGCGATGCTTAGCGCATCGTCTGTCGTATCGATCAGGGCGAACGCCGATCAGTTCGAACTCTTCACCAAGCAGATCGTGTGGGTTGGGCTAGGTCTCGCGGCGATGACGGTCACCGCGTTCGTGCCCTATCGAGTGTGGCAGAAGTTCGCTCTCCCGATCTACTCACTTGTTGTCATCGGTCTTCTCGTGACACTGATCATCGGGGACGCCAGGGGCGGAGCAACGCGCTGGATCGTGGTTGGGCCAATCACGATCCAGGTCGCCGAGTTCGCCAAGTTCGCGGCTCTCAGCCTCCTGGCGGCCGTGCTGACGAGAAAGAACACACTCGTGGCTGATATAAGGCATGTGGTTGTGCCCGTTGTGGCGATTCTCGGAACCGTAGGACTGCTCCTCATTGCCCAGCCAGACTTCGGCAATGTTCTTCTGGTCGTAGTTCCGGCGTTCATCATGCTCGCCGCGTCGACTGTTCCTCTACGCTTTGTGCTTTCAATGGCGGGGTTGGGGGCACTGGCCCTGACGGCCCTTGCAATGTCAGCTGACTATCGCAAGGCAAGACTTCTTGGGTTTGCCGACCCGTTCGCGAACGCGCAGGGTTCGGGGCTCCAGGCAGTCCAGTCGATGGTCGCGCTTGGCACCGGCGGCATGTTCGGGGTCGGTCTCGGCCAAAGCAGGGCACGATGGCTCTGGCTGCCGAATGCGCACACCGACTTCATTTTCGCAATCATCGGCGAGGAGACTGGTTTTGCGGGAGCGTTCATTGTCATCACGCTGTTTGCTCTCGTAGCGATCGTGGGTGTGTCAATCGCTTACAGAGCGCCGAACATGTACGGACGTTTGCTTGCAATTGGGATCATCTCGTGGCTGACCGTTCAGGCGCTTGTGAATATCGGGGGAGTTGTAGCAGTGCTCCCTATCACGGGTGTACCCCTGCCGTTCATCTCGGCTGGTGGGAACGCCATGATCGCGAATCTCGCGGCGGTCGGAATTCTCTTGAACATCTCGAGGGCTTCTGACAGGGTTGACTCTTCTACGGATCGATCATGAAAGTTGGCATCGCAGCAGCGGGTTCCGGCGGCCATGTGTTCCCAGCGCTCGCGGTTGCTGATGCGCTTGTCGAGGGCGGCCTCTCCAAGGAGGACATCGTGTTCTTTGGGGGCGACCGGATGGAAGCCACGACAGTGCCGGATGCGGGATATCCGTTTGTTCAGCTGGACGTGCATGGAATCAGACGATCAATTTCCACTGACAATCTCACTCTTCCTCTCAAGATCCGTACGGCCTCTCGAATCATCACCGATCACATCGAATCCGAGTCGATTCGTGCCATGGTGGTCTTTGGTGGATATGTCTCTGGTCCTGCAGGCATCGCCTCACGCAGGACAAAGATTCCCTTGATCATCCACGAGGCCAATGCGGTACCGGGAGTGGCCAACCGACTGCTCGCACCGATCGCGAAGACCGTCTACGTTGCATTCGCTCCCGCTACGTCGAAACTGAGACGCGCCACGGTGGTGGGCAATCCCCTGCGTTCGCCCTTTGAAACCTTTGACCGCACCGAACTCAGGCCAGGGGCAAGGGCCCACTACGGGATCGACCCCGATGCCGTTGTACTTGGAGTGTTCGGCGGAAGCCTCGGGGCTGCCGCACTCAACGAGATCGCCGAATCGATTGCGACCGACCCCGACCGAGACTTCCACCTACTGCACGTGACGGGCGCACCGCACTTCGACAAGCTATCTCACACCGCAGCATCCCATGGTGACTGGACGGTGATTCCGTTCGAGGAGGAGATGGTGCGCCTCTATGCAGCGTCCGACGTGGTGATCTCTCGAGCCGGATCGATGGCGGTGTCTGAACTCCACGCAACAGCAACGCCAGCGGTCCTTGTTCCGCTCCCCTCAGGCAAGGGGTATCAGGCCAGGAACGCTGACGATCTCGTCAGGGTCGGCGGAGGGATCGTGATAGCCCAGGATCACACAGACGAGATCATTGCGACGGCGATCGATCTTCTCACCGATGACGTGAGGAGAAAAGCGATGACCGAGACCGCGAGCGCGTCGAAACACCGCGGAGTTGCAAAGACAATTGCGGAACACATCGTGGACGTTGCCAATGTCGGCTGACTCGAGTATTCCACATAGGGTGCACGTGATCGGTGCGGGTGGGGCAGGGATGTCCGGCCTTGCGAAGCTGCTGAGCCAATTGGGTCATTCGGTTTCAGGATCGGATGTCAAGCCAGGGAGAATGCTTGAATCGATATCTGATGCAGGTGTTGACACATGGGTGGGGCATCGACCAGCTGCAATGGATGATGTCGACCTTGTCGTCGTGTCGTCCGCTGTACCGGATCACGACGATGAGATCGTTGCCGCGTCGGCTCGCGGCATCCCGATATGGGAGCGTCCGAAGCTCCTTGCCGCGCTCACAGACCGTATTCGAACGATCGGATTTGCGGGTACACATGGGAAGACAACGTCAACGGCACTTGCGGTGTCGGCTCTGCACGGACTTGATCTCGACCCGAGCTTTCTCGTTGGCGGTGAGATGATCGGTCTCAAGACGGGAGCACATCTCGGTTCTGACCCGCTCTTCATCCTCGAGGCGGACGAGGCGTTCGGTACCTTCAGACACCTTCACCTCGAGGGACTTCTTGTCACGAACATCGAAGCGGACCACCTCGACTACTACGGCACTGTTGCCGCCCTCGAAGATGCCTTTGCTCAGGTGGCAAGTCGCATCGATGGGCCCGTGGTCGGTTGCATCGATGACGCCGGTGTCCGTCGACTCGAACAACGACAGAAACTGGTCTCCTATGGGTTCGCGCCGTCCGCAACTTGGCGAATCGCGGACCATTCGCACAGTGACGGAGGACAGAAGTTCGTTCTTTCTGGCCCCGATCAGAAGGCCGATGTAAGCCTGTCAACACCCGGCGCGCATCTGGCATCGAACGCGGCAGGGGTCCTGACCCTGCTGGCACAGCTCGGCTTCAACATTCAGGACGCCAGTTCAGCACTTCAAGAGTTCTCCGGCGTGCGTCGTCGATACGAGATCCGTGGCCGGGTATCGGGCGTGACCATCGTCGACGACTACGCGCATCATCCCACCGAGGTGGCCGCCACAATCA
>JAMBLH010000268.1 GCA_023336875.1 Actinomycetes bacterium | reverse complement strand
CGCATGATCAGACGCGAAACCGACGGGCGCTCCCTGTTGTGTGTCACTCACTCGATCGAGACGGTGGTCGCACTCGGTGACCGACTACTGATCGTCGATGGCGGCGAGATCCTCCAGGATGGTGCTCCCGGTGACGTCCTCAACAACCCCAACACGGAGGCCGTTGCGAGGATCGTCGGTGTTGGAAATGTGATTGAGGGCACGGTCAGCGACGCCCACGATGGGATGGCTACGGTTGATTGCGGTAACTTCGAACTGGTTGTCGTTGTCGACGCTGGAGTCGGGGACACCGTGCGGATCAGGTTCGGTGCCGAGACCGTGGCGTTGTATCGCGAACCGCCCCAGGGTGGATCGCAGCGCAATGCGATTGGCGGAATCGTCAACGCAGTGATCGAGCGGGGGAGGCTCTTCGAGGTGATCGTCGACGCCGGTGTGTCTGTTGCTGCCCTGGTTACCCCTGGCGCTCTCGATGCTCTTGAACTGTCCACCGGGGATGCCGTGTGGGCCGCTGTCAAGACTGCCTCACTGAGCGCAACACGGATCAGTCGATGAGATACCTGGCCGGACTGCTGATCGCTCTGGCTCTGGTCGGTTCAGCATGCACGTCGTCGGGTGGTGAGCGTGTCGTGGTCGCTGCAGGAACGACGGTGGTTGATTCAGGATTGGTCGAGTACCTTGTCGATGCGTACGTTGACGACGGTGGCATCGGGGATATCGATGTCATTGCGCTGTCCTCTCAGCAGTCCCTTGCGTATGCATCCGCGGGCAACGCTGATATCGCGATCACCCATGATGAGGAGCTTCTGATCGGCTTCCTGACAGAGACCCCGGAGGCCGTGTCCTCCCCTGTGTTCTCGAGCCGCTTCGTGTACGTTGCCGCGCCGGATCTCAGCTTTGCGCTCCCAACGGTCGAGTCGATCCTCGAGACGGTCGATGCGCAAGGCTTCACGTTCGTGTCGAGAGACGACGGATCGGGTACGTATTTGCGAGAGGTCGCGATGTGGGAGGCGGTTGGTATCGACCCCACAGATGAACCGTGGTACATTCGCACGGGAACGGGCATGGGGGACACTCTGCTTGTAGCGGATCAGCGGAACGGCGTGACTCTTGCGGAGGTCGGCGCTTTCCTGGCTGCTGATGAGGCTCTCTCCCTCGTTCGCGCAGACGACGGATCCGACCTGCGCCTGGTGAACCCGTACGACATCACCGTTGTGGATCCGTCAGGCAATGAGGCTGCCGTCGAGTTTTTTGCGTGGCTGACCTCAGAGCCGGGGAGGGCGGCGATCACGGCCGCGAACGACGACCTGTTCGGGGCCGAGGTCTACCGACTGCCATAGCCGTGGTTCCCCATGACTCCACCACAGTGGCATCATGGGGGCATCAGCAACCAGGAGTGCACGTGACGCGTCACAAGGTCGTGATCGCAGAACAGATCGCAGAGGCCGGTATCGAATCGCTCGCCAAGTCGTGCGACGTCGTCGTCCTCGTCGGCGAACCCCGAGATCGTGTGATCGCTGAAATGGCAACCGCGTCTGCTCTTATCGTTAGGTCCGCAACATCGGTTGACGAGGAGATGATCACCGCAGCACCTAACCTCGTCGTGATCGGCAGAGCAGGCATCGGTGTCGACAACATCGACATCCCAGCAGCGACCAAGCACGGTGTGATGGTCGT
>JAMBLH010000267.1 GCA_023336875.1 Actinomycetes bacterium | reverse complement strand
GACTGCAGCGCTCTGCGGCGCTGGTTCTGTGAACGGCCACCGTGCATCGCCACCGCTCCTACGCCTTCTCGTGAGAGCTGCTTGGCAAGCCTGTCGGCTCCGTGGCGGGTGCGGGTGAATACGATCGACCGATTGGCCATCTCAACGATGTTGGCTGTGTGTTGCACCTTGTCGTTCTGCTCGACGAGCCAGAAGTGATGCTCTGCATCTATCTCCTCATCATCGACCGTGCCAGCCTCGTGGCGAATGGGGTCGTTCTGATACTCACGGATGAGCACGGCAACGTCTCCATCAAGCGTTGCAGAGAACAACAGCGTCTGGCGGTTGTCCGACGTCTGGTTGAGAATGCGGCGTACATCGGGGAGGAAGCCCATGTCAGCCATGCGGTCGGCTTCGTCGATTGCGACAATGTTGACCTCCGAGAGATCCACAGAGCGCTGCTCGATAAGGTCCTCGAGTCTGCCAGGCGTTGCGACGAGGACGTCGACGCCTCTGCGCATCCAGTCCTTCTGAGCCTGATAGCGAACGCCACCGTAGATGGCGAACACCTGGCGACGCATTGCCTTTCCGTACGGGGCAAGGTCGCGGCGAATCTGTTCTGCGAGTTCACGCGTTGGCGCAAGAATGAGGGCCTTTGGGCGGTGCGGCTGGGCCTGCTCTACCGTCGCGAGAATGGGAAGCCCAAACGCAAGTGTCTTGCCTGAACCCGTTGGGGCTCGGCCGGCAACGTCGCGGCCAGCTGACGCATCCTGGATGGTTGCGGTCTGTATGGGAAACGGCTCGGTGAAGCCCTGCTTGTTGAGAGCTGTGACAAGGGCGTTGGGCAGCCCGAGGTCAGAAAAGGTGGTGGTCATGATGATTCCTTGCCCGGTTGGGCGGTTGTTGGTTGCCTTCTCGCTCGTGCCACGAGGCCCTTGCCTTCGAAGTCGAGTCGGTGGGAAGAGGCGATCCAACCGGGTGAGAATCCGTGCCGTTGATCACCGGGGTAGCGCCTAAGGATAAGAATCGTGCGCTGGCCTCCGCCCGGTGCGGTCCCGGAAAGATAACAGAACCCTGCCCTATTGCGAGGTTTTCTCCCCGGTGTCGACATTACCGAGGCACCGTTGGTCGATCGGCCTCAAGGCGTCTCCACGAATTGCTTAGTAGTTCCCTATTTGATATTCTGTAAACTTCGGGTGAAGACGATGTCGGAAGAATCGGTGTTCTAGAGACTCATGCAATGACACTCAATCTCACCGACCAACAACGCCGAATCGTCGCCTACAGCATCCCAGTCCTTGCGGTTTTCGCTGCTCTGCTGTTCGGTGCGATCATGCTTCTTCTCCTCGGAGCGAACCCGATCGAGGGTTACAGCGAGATGTTCATTGGTGCGTTCGGGTCCGGCGATGCTCTGATCGCGACCATCCTGAGAGCCACACCTCTGCTGTTTGTCGGCACCGGGATCGTGATCGCCTTCCGCGCCAACGTCATCAACATCGGCGCCGAGGGCCAGATGGTGCTTGGCGGGTTGTTCACCGTCATGGCTGCGCTGTACCTGCCCTCGATGCCGTCGCTCATCATGATTCCCTTGGTGCTGCTCGCCGGTGTCATTGGAGGAGGACTGTGGGGGTTCATTCCCGGCTGGTTGAAGGCCTATCTCAAGGTGAACGAAATCCTGAGCACGATTATGTTGAACATCGTGGCGGTGCAGTTGATGAGCTATCTGCTGCGCGGTCCGCTTATCGACCCCCAGGAGATCGAGCGAGGCACTCGGATTCCTCAATCTGCCCGACTTCCGGAGTCCTCGGATCTTCCGATGCTGTTTGGAAGTGACCGCCTCCACATCGGTTGGTTGCTTGCCGTTCTGTGTGCGGTCGCGACCTACTACCTGCTGTGGCGTACACCATTCGGATTTCGCCTACGCGCTGTCGGCTTGAATGAGCATGCTGCGCGCTACGCGGGGATTCCCGTGCGTCGGACCATCACCATGGCCCTCACGTTGTCCGGTGCTCTGGCAGGTTTGGCCGGAGCTGTGCTCGTCGCCGGAAGTGAGAGCCACCGCATGTTCTCTGACGGTTCTACCCTGGGGTTCACCGGTGGTGCAGGGTTCAACGGAATCGTTGCCGCGCTACTGGGAGGATTGCATCCGCTTTGGACGATTGCCTCGTCGTTGCTCTTCGGAGGGCTCATCGTCGGCGGTCAGGCACTGCAGCGGGCCGTCCAGGTGCCCTCGGCACTCATCGTGGCGCTCAACGGTCTCGTCGTGGTATTCGTCGTTGCAGCTGATAGGTATCGGACGATGCTGCTGACGACCGACGGTCGGGACCAGCAGATCATCGACGAGGGCAGCATGCATGGGGGCGAGGATGCTACGGCGCTTGGCTCGGTGTATGACCCTGCGCCCAAGGGCACCCATTCATATGACAACGAGGATCTGTAGTGGGCGAAGTCTTCACCGCCGCCGTTCTTGTCGCAGTCGTAGCGTCTGCGATTCGTCTAGCCGTGCCTCTCCTCCTCGCGTCACTCGGAGAGACGTTTGGTCAACGAAGCGGTGTACTGAACCTCGGCGTGGACGGAATCATGCTGCTCGGCGCTTTCGCCGGCTACTACGCAGTGCTAAAGACAGGCAATGTATGGCTAGGGCTTCTGGCGGGCGCAATAGTTGGGCTCTTCCTTGGTCTTGCGTCGTCATTCATTGCAGTGACGCTCAAAGCTGAACAGGGCATCAGTGGGATCGGCGTGTATCTGTTCGGGTTGGGCATGAGCGATCTGCTGTTCCAGAAGCTTGTCGGTACACCGATTCCGATCAACACGTTCCCCAAGGTCGACATCCCGATCCTTTCCGATATCCCGTACCTGGGACCGATGTTCTTCCAGCACAGCACGGTCGTCTATCTGGCGTTCGCCGCGATTCCGGTCAGTACGTTCATCATCAATCGCACGACCTTCGGCATGAACATCCGAGCAGTTGGCGAGTACCCCGAGGCCGCAGACACGCTCGGTGTCAGCGTTGCGGGTACGCGGTGGGCGGCCGAGACGATTGGGGGAACCCTCGCCGGCATAGCCGGAGGCGTCCTAGCAATCTCCCTTGGCATCTTTCAGCAGAACCTCACCAACGGCGCCGGTTTCATCGCAATCGCGCTCGTGTATTTTGGTGCCTTCACTCCACTTGGCATCATGTGGGGGGCACTCCTGTTTGGTGCCATCAATGCCCTGGTGTTGGAGCTGAAGACGCTCGAGATCATCCCTCGGGATCTCTCGAACCTCGCAGCGATGGCTCCTGCAATAATTACGATTCTCGCATTGGCGGTTGTAGCCCGACGTATCCGGGCTCCAGCCGCACTCACGAAACCATTCACGAGAGGACACTAGGGACCGGAATCGGTCCACCGACCCAAATAGAGAGGAACATTGATGAATCGAATAACGAAACTAGCGATCCTGATAGCGGTGTTTGCGCTTGTCGCGGCAGCGTGTGGCAGCGACAGCGACAGCGGCAGCGACTCAGGAGGAGACGGCTTCAGAGTCGCGATCGTGGCGCCTTCGGCGTCGAACGATTTAGCCTTCACGCAGTCCATGGTTGACGCAGTGAATAGTCTGAAGGATTCAGGCGTCGTGTCCGAGGTTGCGATCACGGACGGAACATTTGTCCCGGAAGATGGCGCGACTGCAATTCGCGACTACGCATCTGATGGCTATGACCTCGTGATCGCTCACGGCTCACAGTACGGAGCGTTCCTACCGGAGATCGCTCCAGATTTCCCCGATGTCTCCTTTGCTTGGGGGACCGCAGCAGACACCTACGGGTTGCCGAACGTGTTCTCCTACGAGGCTGCATCCGATCAAGGGGGCAGGGTCATGGGAATCATGGCGGCTGCACTCTCACAGAGCGATGTCGTCGGTATCGTCGGCCCGATCGAGGTCGGTGACGCAAAGCTGTACGTTGACGGGTTCAAGGCTGGCGTTCTCGTCGGGAAGCCTGGTGCTGATGTTCCTGTGAACTACATCGACTCGTTCAGCGATGTGGCTCTTGCGTCTGAGGCGGCAACGTCGCTGATCGGCGCCGGCGCTGATGTTCTTTCGGGCACGGCGCAGATGGTTGTCGGAGCAATCACCGTTGCGAAGGCCGATGGCGTCCTGTGGTTCGGAACCCAGGCGAACCAGACGAGTCTCGCACCTGAAATCGTGGTTGCTTCCCAGGTGTATCACTGGGAAGGGATCCTCGAAGAGATAGTCAGCAACGTGAAGGGCGGGACGCTCGGTGGCGAGCTCTACAGCATCACGTTCGCGAACGGTGGATTGGTTATCGAATACAACGATGACTACCCGCTTCCTGACGACGTGCGCGAACTCGGCGACAATGCTGTCAAGGCATTCGAGGACGCTGGATAGAACGGCAATCGGCAGTGGTGGGGGGATCGCAGGATCCCCCCACCACCACCTGCACGGGAGCGATGCGTGACTGATAGGTCCAGTCCAATTCTTGAGATGAAGGGAATCACGAAGCGGTTCCCCGGTGTACTCGCGAACGACAACGTCGATTTCGATGTCTATCCGGGCGAGGTGCACACACTCTTGGGTGAGAACGGTGCTGGAAAGAGCACGCTCGTAAAGATCCTCTATGGGCTGTATCCAGCCGATGAGGGAGAGGTGCTCATCGATGGCGAAGTCGTAAGTCTCGACAGCCCGACTGATGCCATTGAACACGGGGTTGGGATGATTCACCAACACTTCATGCTGGTCCCGACCCTGACGGTGGCTGAGAACGTCTCTCTTGGTCTGAAGTCGAGCCGCGGCGCGCTCACCGATCTCAAGGCGGTTTCCGAACGAATCCTTGAGCTGAGCAACGAGTATGGATTGGATTTGGATCCATCCGCTGTGGTCTGGCAACTTTCGGTGGGTGAACGGCAACGGGTTGAGATTATTAAGGCGCTCTATCGAGATGCCCGGCTTCTCATCCTTGACGAGCCGACTGCCGTCCTCACGCCACAGGAGGTCGACCAGCTGTTCGTGACGCTTCGCAAGTTGACTGACGATGGTCGAGGTCTGATATTCATCTCTCACAAGCTTCATGAGGTGCTTGCGCTCAGTACCAGGATCACGGTGCTCCGCCGTGGAGCAGTTACCGGTCAGATACCTGTCGAAGGGGCGACACGAGAGAGTCTCGCGAACATGATGGTTGGACGAGCTGTGAAGCTTACGCCAGACAAGCTTCCTGCCGAACCGGGGGAGATTGCTTTGAAGGTCCAAGACCTCATCGTGATGGGCGACAGGGGAGTGATCGCTGTCGACGGACTCAACCTCAGCGTTCGTCGTGGCGAGATCCTTGGGATCGCTGGCGTATCTGGCAATGGACAGCGAGAGCTTGCCGAAACGATCGCGGGTCTCCGCCAATCCGAAAGCGGCACGATCGAGGTAGCTGGCATTGATGTGACGGGAGCGCGTCCGAGGAAGATTCGGGATGCCGGCCTCGCGTATGTACCGGAGGAACGGATGAGGGAGGGTGCGATTGGAGACTTCACCGTCTGGGAGAACCTGCTCCTCATCGATTACTCGAGCCCTGAGTATCTCAGGAGCGGTTTCTTCAAATTTGGGGCGATCAAAGAACACTCCCAGGACCTGGTCGACACGTTCGACATACGGACTCCTTCACTCGAGACATCGTGCGGTTCTCTCTCGGGGGGAAACATCCAGAAGGTGATCATGGCAAGAGAGCTGTCGTCATCTCCCACCGTCCTTGTCGCGTCGCAACCGACACGAGGTGTGGACATCGGTGCAGCGGAGTACATTCATCGCAGGCTGATAGACACACGCAATGAACTCACGGATGCCGAGTTCATCCACGCGAAGCTGATTGAGCATCGGAACGCTTGCACCGCAATCCTGATGATCTCCGAGGACCTTGACGAGATCTTCGGCCTCTCGGACCGAGTAGCGGTCATCTATGAAGGGAAGATCATGGGAATCGTGGACCCGGAAACGGCGACACGCGAAGAAGTCGGCCTAATGATGGCAGGCATCACAACGACAAACGCCTGACCTCAACTGTTCTTGGTCACGCTCAGATAGTTGTAGATGGTGATGCGGCTCACCCCCATCACGACCGCAACGTCCTCAATGGATTTGCGCAGCCGGAATGCACCGCGTTCGTCGAGCATGCGGATCGCTCGTTGTTTGTCCCCACGCTCGAGCTCGGCGAGTGGATCGCCGAGCTGCTCCTCGACGGTCGCAACAAGACGGTCCAGAGAAACGATATCGGCCAGTCGGACACCCACAACGGGTGCACCTTCCCACTCGATAGTGATGTCTCCGCTCTCGATGTCATCGAGTTCCACAACGGAACCACCAACCGCTTCTACCAACGGTTGGATCGCACGAGAAATAGGGTGGAGCTCAGACGTCATGGCTGGTCGATCTCCACCTCAACCAGGACACGGTCAGCACCGTCGTGGACGGCTGCGGTGACCATTGCGCCTATGGCGGGGGAGACCTCATGGACGGAACCAACGACAGTTGATCCGAATGGCCCCATCGATACGGTGAGACCGCTGGATTCCATGGCCCTGATTCCTGACATGACGTGCTGGCCCGGGTCGTTCTCGTTGAATGGTTCGATGGTGAAGCTGACGGTGCATTCGCTCACGAGACGGCGATCCCCTCGTACACCTCCGGCCGACGGTCGCGGTAGAAGGCCCAGTGTCTGCGAGCTACCTCGATCTCTGACATGTCAAGGTCGCGCACCACGACCTCATCCTCTGTATCAGATGCGGTCTCACCGACGATCTGGCCGCTGGGGTCAACGAAGTAGGAGGTCCCGTAGTAGTCGGTGTCCGTGAGATCCTCCGACCCGATCCTGTTGATGGCTCCAACGAAGTACTGATTCGCGACCGCGGCGGCAGGCTGCTCGAGCTGCCAGAGATACATGGAGTGGCCGCGGGTTGTGGCCGACGGGTTGAACACGATCTTGGCACCCTTGAGGCCCAGCTCGCGCCATCCTTCGGGGAAGTGCCTGTCGTAACAGATGTACACGCCGATCCGGCCGACAGCAGTGTCAAACACCGGGTACCCCAGATTTCCCGGACGGAAGTAGAACTTCTCCCAGAAGCCTTCGACCTGGGGGATATGTGTCTTGCGGTAGATACCGAGCAGTGACCCGTCGGCGTCGATGACGGCCGCGGTGTTGTAGAACGTGCCCTCGTCCACACGCTCGTAGATCGGGACGACCATGACCATCCCGGTCTCCTTGGCGACCTTCATCATTGCGGTGACGGTCGGTCCGTCCGGAATCGGCTCAGCGAGGTCGTAGAACGATGGATCTTGCACGTTGCAGAAGTACGGACCGGTGAAAATCTCCTGGAAGCAGAGCACCTCTGCGCCGTCGTCGGCGGCCCGGCGCGCATAGCCCATGTTCGTTTCGAGCATGGAGTCATAGTCACCCGTCCACGCCGCTTGAACGAGCGCAGCTCTAACCATTCCTGACATGCCTATTCCTCTCGTTCTGGGTGACTCGAACACTACCGAGAGCCTTGACAAATTGTCAAAACGGGCT